>NZ_JBBKBF010000062.1:0-23512 GCF_037892625.1 Phocaeicola sp. ICN-14070
GTGATTTGGGTGGAGGATTGGGTAATGCCAATGCATTGGCAGACATTAATCCGGCCGATATTCTTTCTATTGACGTGTTGAAGGATGCGGCAGCAGCAGCTTTGTATGGTTCACGTGCGGCAAACGGGGTCGTGCTGATTACTACCAAGCAGGGAAGCAGCGGAAAAGCAAAAGTAACTTATGATGCTTCTGTCGGTTTCTCTAACCGGACGAAGTTTATTGATATGATGAATGCACAGGAGTATGTAGACTTCAAGAATATGGCGGTTCGTAATGCATACGGAACAGATGTTGCAGCACAACTGGCTGCTATGGATAAGACATTCATAGCTAATCCTGCTTATGGTGATAAGGCGTTTAACTTGATGCCGGGAGTAGACTCTAATTGGGCAGACGCTATTTTTCAGAATGGGTTTACACAAGACCAGACTGTAGCTGTAAGTGGTGGAACGGAAAAAGTGAAATATTATATGTCGGCTAATTACAATACGCAGAAAGGTATTGTAGTGGGCGATAACTATAAACGTCTGGGTGGTAAGGCTAACATTGTGGCTAACGTGACAGACTGGCTGAAGATTGGTATGAACTCGAGCGTGAACGTAAGTTCTACATCGCAGGTGGATGCGGCACGTAACGGTTCAAGCTTTGCAGTAGGTGGTTTCCCGCGTATGGCGCTGGCTAACTCTCCGAATATGCCTATCTATGATGAAAATGGAAAAGGTTATTATGATCATTCGTTAGGTGTGTTAGGTTATGGACCTAATGCGGTAATGAATACGTTCTCGAATCCGGTGGCATTGGTGGAATTGGGTAATAAGACCAATGTGGATGTAAACCGTATTTTGAGCAGCTTCTTTGCAGAAGTTACTCCTGTGAAAGGTCTTACATTGAAAACCCAGTATAATATTGACGATGCACGTATCGAAAACTCTCGTTTCTGGTCACCTAATCATGGAGATGGCGTGAATAATGGAGGATATGCATTTAATGCGGCAGTACATAGTAGTATCTGGACCTGGACGAATACGGCTACGTATGATTTTACGGCTAATCGTCATCATTTCAACTTCCTGGTGGGTATGGAAGCTACTGAAAGCAGCTACAATGAATGGGATGCTTCTCGTACAGAATTGCAGGATGATAAGTTTACGAACTTCCAGGGAACTTTTGCCAATGCAACAGCTTCGGGCAGTATTTCCAAAAGCTCTATGGTTTCGTATTTTGGACGTATCAACTATGACTTTGCATCGAAATACATGTTCTCTATCAATTTCCGTCGTGATGGACTTTCTGCATTAAGCAAGGATAACCGCTGGGGTAACTTCGGAGGTGTTTCGGCTGCATGGCGTGTGTCGGAAGAAGCTTTCTTTGAACCGCTCAAGCATGTGATTGAAGACTTTAAGATTAAGGGTAGCTATGGTGTAGTGGGTAATACGAATATCGATGATTACGCTTCACGCTCGTACTATTCTCCTTATTATTATGGTTCTCAGGGAAGTTATCGTCTGAGTAAGATTGCTGACCCGAATTTGAAATGGGAATCTTCAGAAAAGTATGACGTAGGTTTCAGTGCACGTGTACTTGATCGTTTTGATATTGATTTTGACTATTTCTATACGAAATCTTCAGACTTGATTTTGGATGTGCCACAGGCTCCTTCAAAAGGTCTTCCTGGAAATATCCTGACAACCAACGCCGGAAAGATGACGAACTCAGGTATAGAGTTGACGATTTCTGCGGATATTTTGCGTGACGGTGCATTCAAATGGAATACAAGTTTTAATATTACGACTACTCGTAATAAGGTTGTGTCTCTGGCTAACGGTCTGGATAATATTATCAAAGGTGATGCCCGTGGATTGGAAATTACAAATATTACAGTACCTGGCAAATCTATCGGTCAGTTGTATCTGACACCGACAGGTGGAGTAGATCCGGAAACCGGGTTCCGTGTGTTCTATGGAGAGAATGGAGAACGTGTGCTGTATAATCATGCCTCAGAGGCAAAATGGATTCTTGAAGATGGAACACCTTATGAGGGTAGTCTGAAACCGGTAATTTGTGGCAATACGTTGCCTACTTGGTACGGTGGATGGAGTAATAACTTCTCTTACAAGAATTTTGACTTGTCTTTGTTCTTCCAGTTCTCGGGTGGAAACTATATTTATAATGGTACAAAGGCGACGGTAAGTGACATGCGTTATTGGAATAACTCGAAGGAAGTGCTTCAGAATTACTGGACGCAGGAGAGAAAGAATGCCATGTTCCCGAAACCAGTGTATGGCGATAACTATTCTAATGGTTCAGCCATGCCTATCAGCGAGTGGGTGGAAAAAGGTGATTACTTGCGTTTGAAGAATATCTCACTGGGTTATACTTTCAATACGAAGAACTGGGCGAGCGCCATCGGTATCAGCAAGTTGCGTGTATATGCACAGGTGCAGAACTTGTTCGTAATTACGGGGTATTCTGGTATGGATCCAGAGGTAATGTCGAATACGACTAATGCTACTCTGGCTCCGGGTACGGATAAAAATACCTTGCCACAGGCACGTACATACACATTTGGTGTGAACTTGGCGTTTTAATTGTTGAATTTTAAAAGCAGATTCGAATGAAAAAATATATTGTATATGCTATATTGATGGCTGGAACTACGTTGAGTAGTTGCAGCAGCAGTTTCTTGGATCAGGAACCACCTTTGTACATTGAGCCGGGAGATATTTATAATGATGCAAATCGTTTGGAAGCAGCTGTATTAGGCTTGTACGGTTCGATAAAAAATGATGCGTCGGATTCTTTCATGGGAGGAAAAACCTATCTGGTGTTTGATAACCGTGGAGAAGATATTGTAAATTCTGACCCGAACTTGATTACGCTGGCCAATACTTATAAGTTTAATGTGGGCAAAACAGATGCAGAAAATACGGTGACCTGGAGCATGGCATACGCCGCCATTAACCGTGTCAATATTTTCTTGGATGAGTTGGAAGGTGCTAAAGCTACTGCTGGAGAAAAGTATGAGCAGTATAAAGCGGAGGCAAAGTTTGTGCGTGCATTTGCTTATTACTATTTGAATAATCTGTATGCTACGCCCTACGTAATTAATCCGGATGCGAAATCAGTGCCTTTACGTTTGACTCCGGAAAAGAACGGTGAGCACAATGCGTTGAAACGTGCTACAGTGAAGGAGGTTTACGAACAAATTCTTTCGGATTTGGAGAATATCAGTGCGTTGCCGGTAAAAGCAAAAGCAGATGAACCGACTGTAACTCGTGCTACACAGGCGGCTGCCAATATGTTGAAGATGCGCGTGTATATGTCCATGAATAACTGGACAGAGGCGGTAAAAGCAGGTAAGCTGGTGACAGGCTACGAACTGACTCCGAAGTTTGGAGATATGTTCAAGGCTCCTTATTATACGGATGAAACCATATTCTCTTTGCCAATGAAGGAAACAAACCGCCCGAATACCCAGCAAGGATTGGCAGAATATTATTACGCTAAGAATACAATTCTGTGGGTAGACGTGGAAAACGGTATCATGGGCAAGCCGAATTACAATTCAGCTGATGATGCTCGTGTACAGATGAAAAATGAAAAGAATCAGCTGCTGAAGTTTACGGATGCTGCACAGAAACTGGATTGGGCACCGATTTTCCGTTATGCGGAAACATTGTTGAACTTGGCCGAATGTTATGTAAATTTGGGTGGAACTGAAAATGAAAAGCTTGCCAGAGAATGTTTGAAACAGGTGAGATTCCGTTCATTACCGGAGACAAGCAATCAGCTGGATATTGATCATTTGTCTGGTGAAGATTTGAAGATGGCAGTTTACAACGAGCGTCGTCTGGAGTTTATTGGTGAGGCGATGCGAGGCATTGATGTGTTGCGTCGTGGGGCAAACTTTGAACGGAAAACACAGATTACTCCGCAAAGTAGCGGATATGTCTGGCCGATTCCACAAAGCGAAGAATTGATGAATCCGGATTTGAATAAATAAGAAAGAAATAAAAGAGCGTATCTGTAAAGAGATGCGCTCTTTTTGCTTATATTTGTGCCGTATAGAAATTAGATTTACACTGAATGAAAGAATTTGTAATATCAGAAGCACAGACTGAAAAAGCTGTGCTGGTGGGTTTGATAACCCAGACTCAGAATGAACGTAAGACCAATGAATATTTGGATGAGCTGGCTTTCCTCGCTGAGACGGCTGGGGCAGAGGTAGTAAAACGTTTTACACAGAAACTGGATACGCCGAACTCGGTGACTTATGTAGGTAAAGGTAAGTTGCAAGAGGTGAAAGAATACCTGGAGTTGCAGAATGAGAGCGAGGAGACGGAAATCGGGATGGTGATTTTCGATGATGAACTTTCGGCCAAGCAAATCCGTAACATTGAGAATGAACTGAAAGTGAAGATTCTGGACCGTACTTCACTGATTCTTGATATTTTTGCGATGCGTGCACAGACAGCCAATGCCAAGACGCAGGTGGAACTGGCGCAGTATAAGTATATGCTTCCGCGTTTGCAGCGTTTGTGGACGCACTTGGAACGTCAGGGTGGTGGTTCCGGTGCCGGAGGTGGTAAAGGTTCTGTAGGTTTGCGTGGCCCGGGTGAAACTCAGTTGGAAATGGACCGCCGTATCATCTTGAACCGTATGGCTTTGCTGAAGCAGCGTTTGGCTGAAATTGATACGCAGAAGTCTACTCAGCGCAAGAACCGTGGACGCATGATTCGTGTGGCCCTGGTGGGATATACCAACGTGGGTAAATCGACCTTGATGAACCTGCTGGCCAAGAGTGAGGTCTTTGCGGAAAACAAATTGTTTGCTACGCTCGATACTACCGTACGTAAAGTCATTATCGAAAATTTACCTTTCTTGCTTTCGGATACGGTAGGATTTATCCGGAAATTGCCGACTGACTTGGTCGATTCGTTTAAATCTACGCTGGACGAGGTGCGTGAGGCGGATTTGCTGGTACACGTAGTTGATATTTCACATCCCGATTTTGAAGAGCAGATTCAGGTGGTAGAGAAAACAATTGCTGATTTGGGTGCGGGTGGAAAGCCTGGCATGATTGTATTTAATAAGGTAGATGCCTATACGTATGTAGAAAAGGCAGAAGATGACCTGACTCCGAAGACGAAAGAAAATATCACGCTGGAGGAACTGATGCATACTTGGATGGCGAAACTGAATGATAATTGTATCTTCATTTCCGCACGTGAAAAGACTAATATTGATCAGTTCCGTGATTTATTATATAAAAAGGTAAAGGAACTGCATGTGCAGAAGTATCCTTACAATGATTTTTTATATCAGACATACGACGAAGAATAACGACAAAAATATGACACAGCACTATCGTTTACTGACAAGAGAAGAAATCGCACGACTGGAGGCGCAACATTGTATTGCTTCCGACTGGAGTGGAGTTGAAGTAGCTGATAATTTTCGTACAGATTATATTCATCACGCCCGTTTCTCAGGAAAAGTGCGGCTGGGCGTCTTTGAAAAGGAGTTTACCTTGGCTGGTGGAATGACTAAGCATTCTGGTGTGTATTATGCTACTTTACACAATGTAACGGTGGGTGACAATTGTTACATTGAGAATGTAAAGAATTATATAGCTAACTATGAGATAGGGCATGATACGTTTATCGAGAATGTAGACATTATTTTGGTAGATTGCCATAGCCGTTTTGGAAATGGAGTGGAAGTTTCAGTTCTGAATGAAACCGGTGGACGTGAGGTAATTATTCATGACCGTCTTTCTGCTCATCAGGCTTATATTATGGCACTTTACCGCCATCGCCCGGTGCTGATAGACAAAATGCGAAAGATTATTGAGTCTTATGCAGAGTCACATGCGTCAGATACAGGGACTATCGGGAGTCATGTAATGATAGTGAATGCCGGTTACATCAAGAATGTACGGATTGGGGATTATTGCCAGATTGAAGGAACCGGTCGTTTGAAGAATGGAAGCATCAATAGTAATGAGCATGCACCGGTGCATATTGGGTACGGAGTGATTTGTGATGATTTTATCATCTCAAGTGGCTCACACGTAGAAGATGGCACGATGCTTACACGTTGTTTCGTGGGGCAGGCTTGTCATTTGGGGCATACCTATTCGGCTTCTGATTCATTGTTCTTCAGTAATTGTCAGGAGGAAAATGGAGAGGCTTGTGCTATTTTTGCCGGACCCTTTACCGTAACGCACCATAAGTCTACGTTACTCATTGCCGGCATGTTTTCGTTCATGAATGCAGGCTCAGGTTCTAACCAGAGTAACCACATGTATAAGTTAGGGCCGATTCATCAGGGGGCATTGGAACGAGGTGCTAAGACCACTTCTGATTCTTATATCTTGTGGCCAGCCCGTATTGGTGCCTTCTCGCTGGTGATGGGACGTCATGTCACTCATCCGGATACTTCGAATTTGCCTTTTTCTTATTTGATAGAGGAAAAGAATACGACTTATCTGGTGCCGGGTGTCAATTTGCGGAGTGTAGGTACAATTCGTGATGCGCAGAAGTGGCCTAAACGTGACCAGCGGAAAGATCCGAATCGTTTGGACCAGATTAATTATAACTTGTTGAGTCCGTACACCATTCAGAAGATGATGGCTGGTCGACAGATTTTGAAAGAGCTGGCTCGTGTGTCGGGGGAAACTTCCGAGATTTACTCTTATCAAAGTGCGAAGATTAAGAATTCGGCACTGAACAAGGGAATCAAGTTTTATGAGACTGCCATCCATAAATTCTTGGGAAACTCTGTCATCAAGCGTCTGGAAGCCATTCGTTTTGCTTCTGATGAAGAAATTCGTGCTCGCCTGATTCCAGATACGCCGATTGGAACTGGAGAATGGGTGGATATTTCCGGACTGATTGCCCCAAAGAGTGAGATAGAACGCCTGATGGAAGATATTGAGTGCGACCGTTTGAACAGTGTGGATGAGATACACGACCGTTTTGCGGAAATGCACGCCAATTATTATACGTATGAATGGACGTGGGCGTATGAAAAAATGCTTGATTTCTATGGCTTGCAGGCTGATAAGATTACAGCGGCAGACATCGCAGCTATCGTACGTCAGTGGCAGGAAGCCGTAGTGGGACTGGATAAAATGGTGTACGAAGATGCCAAGAAGGAATTCTCGTTGACTTCCATGACCGGATTCGGGGCAGATGGAAGCAGTGAGGAAAAGGTGCGCGACTTTGAAGAAGTACGTGGCGTGTTCGAAAGCAATCCGTTTGTGACAGCGGTGCTGGAACATATAAAGGTAAAAACGGAGCTTGGAAACGAACTGATAGAACGTGTAAAGAATTTATTGTAAAATGGGAGGTACTGCGTATGGAAAGAATATGCAGATATATATGTTTGCTTTGCGTTTGCTTCATGGTTTTGCAGGTGCAGGCCAATAGAAGAAAGGTGATGGAATGTCCGGGTTTCGTCTTGTCGAATACGACGGAGATAGAATTCAAACGGATTATCCAGACCAGTGAACAGACTCAGGTCGATGCGGTGATGTATGGTAAGCCGGGAACTCCGGTTGTCATTTCTTCAAAAGCAGCATTGAAATGGGCTGATGGAGGGATGGCACAGCTTCGTGAGGCGGAACGTATTTCCATTGATGGAGTGACTGAGCCGGAGGTAATCGAAGAGAATGGAACCTTGGAAATAACTCTTTCTTTTTCGCCGGTTCCTTCGGATGTGCATGAAGTGGACTTTATCGAGCCGGAGATGGGATGGAACATCTTTGGTATCCAGTTAAGTCGGGAAGAACCTTATGTGTATGTGCCTAATTATCTTACAACAGACAAGCCGGAGCGGAGTAATGAAATTCCAGAGCCTGGACTGGCAGTAGGAAAGGCTGTAGTAAACGGTTATATTTTAGGATATGATCCGAGAATGTCATTGTTCACGGAATTGGAATATGAAGACGGTCTTTTCCCTAAGGAATGGAAGCAAAGCATTAAAGTCCGTCAGGATGGCTCGTTTCATTTGGAAACAGAGTTGTTGCAACCAACTTTGACGGCATTGCGGTTGAACGAAGCGGTCTTGAAGCTGTTTCTTGTGCCCGACGAAGAGGTGACAGTATATATCAATCTTCCTCGCCTGAGTATGTCCGCTTCCCGTTTGCTGGGTAAACGTTACGAGAAAAAACAGAAGGCTTGGTTTGACGGGGCCGCTGAGACTATTAACCGGGAGTTGGCCAGTTCCCCTTCTTCTGCTGCACTGAATGCCTATCGTGCCGTAGAAAAAGGCTTGATGGAGAGTCCGGAGGTCGCTTCCAAGTTGCAATCTGACTATGAACAGGTGATACCCATCTGTAGTCGGCTTACTGCTTCCTCTTCTATATCTTCAGATGACCGGAAGGTGCTGAAAACGGTGAATTTCCCAGAAATTCGTATGTATGTGGAAGCTGTGGCAGAAGCACTTCAGCAGAATGCCGAACGGATGGAGTCGGTAAAGGAAGCAGTGATTGTTTCGCTGGATGCGCAGGTAGAAGGAGCGGATATTCTTCCTAAGATTATTGCTCCTCATAAAGGGCGTGCCATTTTGATAGACTTCTGGGCTACGTGGTGTGGCCCTTGTAAAAAAAGTATGCAGTCTATGGTACCTCTGAAGAAAAATCTGTCATCAAAAGACATCGTATATATTTATCTGACGGGACCTTCTTCCCCTGAAAATATCTGGAAATCAAATCTGTCCAAGATGACGGGAGTGCACTATCGGCTGACTGACTCACAATGGAAGTACTTGTGTACTTCTTATGGAGTAACTGGAATTCCTGCTTATCTAATTATCAGTCATGACGGAAAATTGCAGGGACGTTATGTGGGATTCCCCGGAGTAGATGTACTGCAAAAGGACCTGATTCGTGCAATAGAAGAGTAAGAAGAATTACAGATAACTTTTTGTAGGAATTAAGGAAAAATTTCAATAATACTTTGTAACTTTGTGTCCACTAATAACTCATAATTAATTTAATGTATTATGGCAACACCCGAATTCAAGTATCAGCCAATGTTTGAACATGGCAAGGATACAACTGAATACTATTTGCTTACAAAAGATTATGTATCTGTAAGCGAGTTTGAAGGAAAACCCATCCTGAAAATCGAAAAAGAAGGTTTGACTGCGATGGCCAATGCGGCTTTCCGCGATGTTTCTTTCATGTTGCGCCGCTCTCACAACGAACAGGTGGCAAAGATTCTGACTGACCCGGAAGCAAGCGACAACGACAAGTATGTAGCTTTGACTTTCCTGCGCAATGCAGAAGTTGCTGCCAAAGGCGTACTTCCTTTCTGTCAGGATACTGGTACAGCAATTATCCACGGTGAAAAAGGACAGCAGGTTTGGACTGGCTACTGTGATGAAGAAGCGCTTTCTCTGGGTGTGTACAAGACTTATACAGAAGAAAACCTTCGTTACTCTCAGAACGCTCCACTTACTATGTACGAAGAAGTGAATACTCGCTGCAACTTGCCGGCTCAGATTGACATTGAAGCTACTCAGGGCATGGAGTATGAATTCCTTTGCGTAACAAAGGGTGGTGGTTCTGCTAACAAGACTTACTTGTATCAGGAAACAAAAGCCATCTTGAATCCGGCTACACTGGTTCCGTTCCTGGTTGAAAAGATGAAGACTTTGGGAACTGCAGCTTGTCCTCCTTATCACATTGCATTTGTAATTGGTGGTACATCAGCTGAAAAGAACCTGTTGACTGTGAAATTGGCTTCTACTCGTTTCTACGATAACCTGCCGACTACTGGTAACGAATACGGACGCGCATTCCGCGATGTAGAACTGGAAAAACAGGTATTGGAAGAAGCGCACCGCATCGGTTTGGGTGCTCAGTTCGGTGGTAAATACTATGCACACGACGTGCGTATCATCCGTTTGCCGCGTCACGGTGCTTCTTGTCCGGTAGGTTTGGGCGTATCTTGCTCTGCCGACCGTAACATCCGTTGTAAAATCAACAAAGACGGTATCTGGATTGAAAAACTGGATTCAAATCCGGGCGAACTGATTCCGGAAGAATTGCGTCAGGCTGGTGAAGGCAATGCAGTGAAGATTGACTTGAACCGTCCGATGCCGGAAATCCTGGCTGAACTGGATAAATATCCGGTAGCTACTCGTCTGTCTTTGAACGGTACTATCATCGTAGGTCGTGACATTGCACATGCCAAACTGAAAGAACGTCTGGATCGTGGTGAAGACCTGCCTCAGTATATCAAGGATCATCCTATTTATTATGCTGGTCCGGCTAAGACTCCGCAGGGTATGGCTTGTGGTTCTATGGGCCCGACTACTGCCGGTCGTATGGACCCGTATGTAGACTTGTTCCAGAGTCACGGTGGTTCTATGATTATGTTGGCTAAAGGTAACCGTAGCCAGGCTGTAACAGATGCCTGCAAGAAACACGGTGGTTTCTATTTGGGTTCTATCGGTGGTCCGGCTGCCATCTTGGCTCAGAACAATATCAAGAGCATTGAATGTGTAGAATATCCGGAACTGGGTATGGAAGCTATCTGGAAGATTGAAGTAGAAGACTTCCCGGCATTCATCCTGGTAGACAACAAGGGTAATGATTTCTTCAAACAAATCAAACCTCGTTGCACTGGCAACTGTAAGTAATTGACACATCTGATATGCTTCTTTCTGTAAGATGTGAGAGGCATAAGACCATACAAAGGATTTGCAAACCGTAGCCTGTAGATGGCCGGAGTTGCAAATCCTTTTTCTTTCACTCTGCGCTGGCAGGTTTGTTTCACCATAGTGGATTAACAATGAATATTCTGCGTTTTTGTAAAAATTGGACGTTGCCCATAGCCATGGCAATGGGAGTCATTCTGTATTTTGTGTATGTCAATATCCCTTTTCTTGTACCTGCCAAGCCCTTTGTGGCTCATGCCATCGATATTGTACAGCCGGTATTGATTTTCCTGATGCTTTTTCTGACATTCTGTAAAATCAATGTACACGATTTGAAGTTGTGTGCCTGGCATTGGCGTTTGCTGCTGATTCAGGGAGCAAGTTTCTTGCTTTTGGGATTACTCCTGGTGATTTTCCCAGATTTCTCAGCCCGTATATTGGTGGAAGGAGCCATGATTTGCCTGATTTGTCCTACAGCAACAGCGGCTGCGGTGGTTACACGCAAGTTAGGAGGAGATGCAGCACATCTGACCACCTATACCATTTTAGTCAATTTGCTGGCAGCTATTTTGGTTCCGCTGGTACTTCCGTTGGTACACCCGCATCCGGAACTGAATTTTGGCAGTTCGTTTGCGCTGATTTTGGGAAAGGTGTTCCCTTTATTGCTTTGTCCGTTCCTGGCAGCCATTTTACTGCGGACTTTGCTTCCGAAAGTACATGCCAAGTTAGGACAGTATCATGAACTTTCTTTTTATCTGTGGGCTGTGGCGTTGACGTTGGCCATTGGGGTAACGGTAAAGAGTATTGTACACAGTGACGTGTCTTTTTGGTACCAGGCCGGATTGGGAGGCATTTCTTTGGTCTGCTGTGCCCTACAGTTCTATTTCGGGAAAAAGATAGGACGTCGTTACGGCGATTCCATCAGCTCCGGACAAGCCTTAGGACAGAAAAATACGGTATTTGCCATCTGGATGGGCTACACTTTCTTCACTCCTGTGACGGCCGTTGCGGCAGGATTCTACAGTGTGTGGCATAATGTAGTCAATTCCTACCAGTTGTATTTGCAGCGTAAATCGGAGGGAGAGTCCGATGCTTTGAAAAATTAACAGCTTGTCTGTCATTGCTGTGCTCGGAAAGTTGTAACTTTGCCGTCACTTTGTAATGTAGAAGAATAAATTCGCATGATTTCAATAGAAGGACTGAAAGTGGAGTTCGGAACTACTCCGCTATTTGAAGATGTATCGTTTGTTATCAACAAAAAAGACCGTATTGCACTGGTAGGAAAGAACGGTGCCGGAAAATCGACTATGCTGAAAATCCTGGCCGGATTGCAGCAGCCCACAGAGGGAGTGGTAGCCGTACAAAGAGGTATTACCATCGGTTATTTGCCGCAGGTCATGATTCTGAGCGATACACGTACGGTAATGGCTGAGGCCGAGATGGCCTTTGAGCATATTTTTGAGATGCAGGAAAAACTGGAGAAAATGAACCAGGAACTGGCCGACCGTACGGATTATGATTCTGAAAGCTACCATGAGCTGATAGAGCGGTTTACCCATGAGAACGAACGTTTCCTGATGATGGGAGGGACCAATTACCGTGCAGAGATAGAACGTACGCTTACAGGGTTAGGATTCAACCGCACAGACTTTGACCGTCCTACTTCTGAATTCAGCGGAGGATGGCGTATGCGTATTGAGTTAGCGAAACTGCTGTTGCGTCGTCCCGATGTGCTGTTGCTTGACGAGCCGACCAACCACTTGGACATTGAGAGTATCCAGTGGCTGGAGAATTTCCTGAAGATGAGTTCCGGCGCGGTAGTGCTGGTAAGTCACGACCGAGCATTCATTAACAACGTGACCAACCGTACCATTGAAATTTCCTGCGGACGGATATACGATTACAAGGTAGCTTACGATGAGTTTGTCGTGCTGCGTAAAGAACGCCGTGAACAGCAGTTGCGTGCTTACGAAAATCAGCAGAAAGAAATAAAAGACACGGAAGACTTTATCGAACGTTTCCGTTACAAGGCTACGAAAGCCGTACAAGTACAGAGCCGTATCAAGCAGCTGGAGAAAATCGTGCCTATTGAAATAGATGAAGAAGATACTTCTACACTTCGCCTGAAGTTCCCTCCTTCCATGCGCTCCGGTAACTATCCGGTGATTTGTGAGAATGTGAAGAAAGCGTATGGCGACCATGTGGTCTTCCACGATGTGAACCTGACTATCCATCGGGGTGAAAAGGTAGCTTTTGTGGGTAAGAACGGTGAAGGTAAGTCTACGCTGGTGAAGTGTATCATGGACGAGATTCCCTATGAAGGAAAACTGACCATCGGACACAATGTACAGATTGGCTATTTTGCACAGAATCAGGCACAGCTGCTTGATGAAAACGTAACTGTCTTTGATACTATCGACCGTGTAGCAAAAGGAGACATTCGTCTGAAGATTAGAGACATCTTAGGTGCCTTCATGTTTGGAGGAGAAGCTTCCGAAAAGAAAGTAAAGGTGCTTTCAGGAGGTGAACGCAGTCGCTTGGCTATGATTAAGCTGCTGCTGGAGCCGGTGAACTTCCTGATTCTGGACGAGCCGACCAACCACCTCGATATGCGTTCGAAGGATGTACTGAAGGAAGCTGTGAAAGAGTTCGACGGTACGGTCATCGTAGTATCTCACGACCGTGAGTTCCTTGACGGACTGGTGACCAAGGTGTACGAATTTGGTGGCGGACTGGTGAAGGAACATATCGGCGGAATCTACGACTTCCTGCAAAAGAAGAAAATGGAGAATCTGAACGAACTTCAGTTGTCCCAATCTCCGCAGACTGCTTCGCTCAAGAAAGAAGAGCCGGTAGAGAGTGAACGAAAACTTTCGTATGAAGCGCAGAAGGAGCTGAACAAGAAAATCCGCAAGTTGGAGAAGCAGGTGGCCGACTGCGAGGCAAAGATTGAGAAACTGGAAGAGCAGGTGGCACAACTGGAGGAACAGATGGCTACCCCTGAAGGTGCTTCCGATATGAAGCTGTACGAGCAGCACCAGCAACTGAAAAAGCTGATTGCGGAGGCAGAGGAGGAATGGACACTGCTGCTGTCGGAACTGGAAGAAATGAAATAAATAAGAGAGACTTGATTAAAATAATGCATTTATGAACAAGAAGAATTATGTAGCCGTAGCTACGTTGGCATTTGCTATGTTGACAAGCTGCGCCGGACAGAAGGAAGCGAAAAGCACTTCTGGCATTGATTTGGCAAACATGGATACTACCGTGTCTGCCGGTACGGACTTTTTCCGTTACGCATGTGGAGGATGGAACGATGCACATCCGTTGACTGCCGAATATTCTCGTTACGGCACGTTTGATGAACTATTTGAAAACAGCCAGAAGCAGTTGCGCGAACTGATTGAAGGATTGGCTGCGCAGAAAAATAATCAGGCTGGTTCTGCCGCACAGAAAATCGGTGACTTGTATAACATGGCAATGGACAGCGTAACCCTGAACAAACAGGGTGCAGAACCGGTAAAAGCCATGCTCGATAAGATTGCCGGCATGAAAGACAAGAGTGAAATTGTGCCAATGATGACTGAAATGGCTCATATCGGTATCGGTACCTATTTCCGTAGTTATGTATATGCTGACCCGAAGAACAGCTCGCTCAACATTTTCCAGATGGGACAGGGTGGTATCAACCTGGGTGAAAAGGAATATTATTTGGATACTGACAGCATCACTCAGAATATTCGTGAACAGTATAAACTTTACATCGGCAAGTTGTTCCAGTTGGCTGGTTTCTCTGAAGCAGATGCACAGCAGAAAGTGGCTGATGTGATGGAAATCGAAACTGCCATTGCTAAAGTATCACGTAGTGCAACAGAACTTCGTGATCCAGAAGCTAACTATCACAAAATGTCTTTCGATGAGCTGAAAAAGACCATTTCCGGAATCGACTGGGATGCTTATATGAAAGGTTTGGGTATTCAGGTTCCGGCTGAACTGAACGTAGAACAGGTAGAGCCGATTCAGGAAGTCGCTCGCCTGATGAATACACTTCCGTTGTCTAAACATGTATCGTATCTGGAATACAACCTGCTGGATGCAGCAGCTTCTTGCCTGAGTGATGATTTTGTAGCTGCCCGTTTCGATTTCTATGGCAAGGTATTGTCAGGACGCCAGGTAAATCAGCCGCGCTGGAAACGTGCTGTAAACTCAGTGAACGGCATGTTGGGCGAGCTGGTAGGCGAAATGTATGTGGAAAAATACTTCCCGGCTGCTGCCAAAGAACGTATGGTGAAGTTGGTGAAGAATCTGCAGACTGCCTTGGGTGAACGTATTGACGCACAGGAATGGATGAGCGACAGCACCAAAATCAGAGCACACGAAAAATTGGCTGTTTTCCATGTAAAAGTAGGTTATCCTGACAAGTGGAAAGACTATTCTAAGCTGGAAATCAAGAACGATTCTTACTGGGCTAACGTATGCCGTGTTTCAGAATGGGGATTCAATGATATGTACAGCCGCATTGGTAAGCCGGTTGACAAAGATGAATGGCTGATGACTCCGCAGACTGTCAATGCCTACTATAATCCGTCAACTAACGAAATCTGTTTCCCTGCTGCTATTCTTCAGCCGCCGTTCTTCAACATGGAAGCTGATGATGCTGCCAACTATGGTGCCATCGGTGTAGTAATCGGTCACGAAATGACGCATGGATTCGACGACCAGGGCCGTCAGTTCGACAAAGACGGAAACCTGACCGACTGGTGGGCTCCGGGTGATGCTGACCGTTTCAAGGAACGTGCACAGGTAATGGTGGATTTCTTCAACAAGATTGAAGTATTGCCGGGCCTGCAGGCTAACGGTGAACTGACACTGGGTGAAAACTTGGCCGACCACGGAGGTTTGAACGTAGCTTATCTGGCTTTCCAGAATGCAACTAAGGATGCTCCGCTTGGTGTAGTCGATGGCTTCACTCCGGAACAGCGTTTCTTCCTGGCTTATGCTACTTTGTGGGCTGGTAACATCCGCGACGAACAGATTCGTGTGTACACTAAGTCAGATCCTCACTCATTGGGTAAATGGCGTGTAAACGGAGCGTTGCCTCACATTCAGGCTTGGTACGATGCCTTCCACATCACACCGTCTGATCCGTTGTATGTAGCTCCTGAAAACCGTGTGAACGTGTGGTAAACTACAGACGATAATTCACAATCTCTATAAATGGGGGTATATGAACTGTTGCAAGGTTCATGTACCCCTCTTTTTGTTTTTAAGATGGAGAATCCACAGGGCATGTAGTCTGTTGTTCTTTTTCTCCTGAAATATTCTTTCAAATGTGCTTGTCTATTCTCTGTTTCACATAGCGGGATTTGTATCCCACACTGTGAAATATATATACTACACTGTGGTTTTTGTATTTCACAGTGTGAAACAGAGAATTTGTCCTGAAGTTTGGAAGGATGGATAAGGCAAATTTGTGGTTTGCGAGGGAGGAATTCACGGTTTCCGGTGATGTATACCTTAAATGAAAAACTTTTCTTTGTAAAAGAAAACATTCAAAAATGGGAATTATGAAAAACAAGTTAAGTTTTTTATTGTCAGTTGTTTGTCTGTGGGGAGTAATCTTAGTTTCAGGATGTAGTGAAAAGGATGAGACTCCCACAAATCTGACTTTGAAAGAAGGTACACAAACTACTCAGGTGGTTTATGCCGATGAGGTAACGAATCAGGGTGGAATCAGTTTTACAGCTCTGTCCGACTGGACAGCCACAGTAACAGAAGTTGCGACAGAAGCTGCAACCAAGGCTACTTCGGGAAAAGTGGAATGGCTGGAATTGAGTGCCTATAGCGGAGGTCCTGGTGAATATACCTTAACCTTGACATTGATAGAGAACCTGACCGGAAAGGACCGGAAGGCTACCATCGAAATTCGTTGTGGTAACGATGTGATAACCATTACCGTAGAGCAGAAAGCTACTACAGAAGCAGGGGAAACTCCTGCCCCGAAAGAGAAGCGTCTGGCTCGTTATGAGATTACAAATTCAAGCAGCTTGTATCCGGACAGCTATACTAAGTCTATTGGGGAACTTACTTATAATGAGAACGGAAAGCTGGTAGCCTTGAAAACCATTAGTTACCAAGGCGATATGCAGGGATATTTCACAGAGAGAATCTATCAGTTCACTTATCAGGAAAAACAGATGTGGATTGACCTGAAAACACTTTCCGGATATGAATCGGATGAATCGTATGTGATTACATTGAACTCAGAGGGTTATGTATCACAGTTGTATAAGAAAAAGGAATCTTCTTCTGAGCAGCATACATTGTGGATGTTTATTTATTCCGACGGTTATCTTCAGCAGATACAAGAAGATTATGACTATTATCCAGGTGACCATGAAGATGGGGATGAGGAAGATGGAAATGTGGCAATCAATCCGGGAGTATCTTCTGGCAGGATGGGACGTGCTTCGGATAGGTCTATTCTGCAATTGAACTGGCAGAATGGCAACCTGATGTCGACGGAGGGAGAATTCTCGGATGAAAGCTATATGAGTTATGCATATACTGAATATCCGAATGTAACGCCTTACTTTGATTTTAATGTAGTGGTTCGTCCGTTGTTCGGCAGTCATACTTATGAATATGATGACATGGTGTCCATGCTTTATATGTTGCGTATGATGGGTAAAGGTAGTAAGAATCTGGTAACGAAAGATGTCGTGGATTGGGGATATCGTATGCCGGAACCGGGAGAACCGGAAGTGATACATGAAGATACATGGGCTCCTTTTGCATATAGCTTTACGGAAGATAATTATCTGGATGTAATTACTGGCAAGTGTACTTTGTATTCATACCAGGAGGATGAACATGGAAATCATGTTTCAGAGTCTACGTCTTATTACAATGATGAATACCGTTTTGTGTACGAGTGACTAGGAGGCTGTCTCAAAATGAAAAACAGAGATAGGTTTACTTATAGTGTAACCATTCTATTTTCCGCCATGACAATTTTATCGGCTGTTTTTCAGCCGATAAAATAAAAATGTCCGCAAGAAAATAGTTTAGTTTTAACATTCCGATTGATAAAAACATGGCAGAAGGGCTTTTTTCAGACAAAGCAGACGGGCAAGCAAATCAGGGGAAAAGATTCCTCCAAGGTTTTTCAAGGGATGCTCCATCGTGTTAGTGAAAGTGCCGTCTGCAAGCTTTACCCTTGCCACCTTGTACACATGCTCCACGTTATGAGCACGCACATGTTCTATAAACCTGTATTCCCACACATCAGCCATTCCGTTACGCTTCATAAGCCTTGCACCATCCGGGAGTTGGTAATAGTCTTCTATTTCATGAACAATTACCTTATCCACCTTCAGCCTGGTCTTTGCTGCACGGGGAGCAGTTTCCTTTTTCCTTGAAGGCCTGCAGTTCTGTGCAGGTGCGTTACCGGAAGAGGTATTGCTGCCGGTACCGTTACCATCGGTCTTATTATCATCATCACCTTTCTTGCCAGAACCGTCGTACTCGGACTTCTCCATTGCAGATTTGTCAATGTTTCTCGTAAAGCACATAAAAACCGCGTTCGTAATGAAGTATCTTAACGACCTTCCGGTTCCTGGACATGAACATATATACATTGGATGCATCGCTCGGGTCAAGTGACATCTCTTCCCTTATACTCTCACACAGGCGGAAGATTCCTTTCCGCAAATCCACATTACCGTTGAACAGGTAATAGTTCAGGTTAGCACTCAGTCCAAGCATATCATCCTATCATTTTATTAAGCAACAGGCTCAAGTCAAGAACTGTGGTGTTTCTCAGGAACAGTGTGGCACCTGATGTCAATTGCAGCTTAACCCATCTTATAGGAGATTCACCTTCAGGTTGTTTCACCTCCAACTTTACGGTTGGACTGTTGCAAGGCTTGCCGGTTATCCGGACTTTGGCAACCTTGGGTTGCTCAACCTGAACTGTCTTGCCTAACTTTTCGCTCCATAGCTGATGACGCTGCCAGTTCATGAACTTGTCGTAATTTACTCCATAATCCGCACAGAACTCACGAAGATCCTTGGTCTCACTGCATAACTGATAGAGGTCATATACCTCCTGGTAGTTTACTTTTTCTTTTGCCATAATCATTGTTGTTTAAGGGTTACGGCGCAAAGGTAGGTTTAGGGAACATGCGTGTCAAGGCGGAAAATAGAATGGTTACGGTATGCCAAATAAACTCTATAATATATATATTCCATAATTACTATATGCCTTATTTTAAAAAGAATAATGACCTAACAGCCACTCACAAAATTACTTTTTTCTTCAATAAATACGCCAAAATGGAAAGAAATTATCTGTGTATCAGTTTGTTTTTTTAACACTTCCTATTTGGTGATTTGTTTATGATCAGAAAGTTGACTATTATAATGACGAAACTAAATTTTCAATGCCTGAATAGTAAAGTCTTGCCATTTCCTAAGAAGAGAAAGAGCAGATTGGTATTGACGTTGTTGAAGTAGCGTTCTTAATTCCATAAGCTGTATCATAGCTGTATCTGTAGAAATAGAAGTTTTCTTTCCACGGAAAAATTGCTCAATACAAATCTTCGCTTTGATTTTAGTTAATACTTTTAACGCTTTATTGTATTCTTCCAATGTGATTAACGTAGCAACTAAAGGAAAAAAACGATTCGCAAGACCTTGATTATAACATGGGATCTTCTTGCCATATTGCCTTATAAATTCTTCAAAGGAATGAATGGAATGCTTTTGGAGTTCTTGATGTATTTTTCTTTCGGCAAGTTCTATTTCCGATAATGAAAATATGCCAATGTCTTCGCCGCACCCTATATCATAAGTAGGACATGGAACATACAGACATTGATAAAACCAATATAAGCGAAAACATTTTTTATCACTGGTAGAATCTGTCATAATACCGAATAATATTTTGAATCCATTTTGTTCAATGATACGCCATGCAAGACCATTGCTTTTATTGAAGCTATTTAGCATGGGGAACGTATTTAATATCTTGTTTCTATCATATAGTTTCATCGGTGCGCAATTTTTTACCTATACTATTATTGAAGATGATAATTTGAATGAAGTCCGCTTCCTGGCTTGAGTGTAAAATAGTGAATCCTTTATCTGCTAATTGTTTGAGATAGCGTTCAAGCTGTTTATCTCCACAAGGCAGTTCCAAGGCGAAATCATCAAATTTTTGTGGAAAATCCTCATAGTCAGAATTAGGGGTATGAAAATACAATGCGGGCTCTATTCCAAAATCTTTTTGTACTCCTATAAATGCCCACAATTGAAATTCAAATGGGGTTTCTTTGCTCTTCATTGCGATAACATTGAAACTGCACATCATGGCATCTAAATGTTGCTTGATGGCATCCCAGCGGAACAATGGCTGCTTGGGACAATCAAAATGGATATGGTCATAGTCGTATTGCGATTGTCCATTTTCCAGATAATCTATCCATTCGTCCATTTTTCTATGCACAGCCAGTGTTCCGACTTTCAATCTTCTGTAATATCGATGTTGTCCTCTGAATTTCTTCATTTTTCCATCCATTTATACGCATAACAGCAAATCACTACTGGTAAAACCGAGAACAACGCAAAGCAACCAATCGACGACAAATACGCAAAAGAAGCAAAAGGAATCCCGAATATGGGATAAAGGGCTATGGCAAAGAGATTATAGGTAATGAAAGAGAAAAGCATGCTATACCCTATGAGCTGCCACACTTTCCCGGCTTTAGAGACTTTCCACGTTGCTACTCCACCTATAAAGAAGCATAGCGGATAAATAAGTAACTGCCCTATAAGGTAAAACAAGCTTATCCCATAGCTCAATGCTTCTATACAAACTGTTGCCACACCACACAGCAACATGGCTGCTTCAAATTTCCAAATTCGTTTATCGGTTAGTTTCATTGCTTACCTCCTTTCCGCCAAAGACATATATAACTATTTAATGGATTATGCACAGAATGGGTTACCTGTATATATCAAAGATTATGCCATCATGCCGAATGAAAAATATAAAATCATATTTCATGTCTGTAACAAGAATATCATCTACGACTGGGTACCAGATGTAAGAAAAGTATTTGCAGAAATCATCATAACTAAAAACATCAATCCGATTTTCAAAATTCCAAACAACAGCAATCTCATCAAGATGATTCGTTTTTGTAAAAAGCCTTTCCACTTGAAATTCGTCTGATGCAGCATTCATATCTTCTCTTGGCTCTCCTATATTCTGCAAAATATTGAAGTTCTCGCATTGAACATGAAATTGCACTGAAAGTTCGTTAAGGAAAGAAGAACTTTCTTCCATGGATAAAGTCTTATAGAACGTAAAATCTTTTTCTGATTCTTTTTTGAATATTTCAAGCTTAAATCTATCCATTACACAATCGTTTTCTTGTTTACCAGTGCGTATATAAGATTCTTATTTTACCAGTTCAAATTGTTTCTTAGGGCAGCTTCTACCATATCTATATCTATGCCATTATTGCTTTACCCGAATTAGGTATGTCATCAGCTGCCCTTTTAAGTATAAGATAATTAATCCCTTAGTAGAAAGCAGCTGCGCATTTTTGCGCATTTTTTTAATAATTGAATGATATATTACTATATTTAATATAGGAAACATGGCAATAGTAGAACTCGTTACATTAATCCTATATTGCAATAATTCATACTGTGTATATTTCTCTTTAATATAAAACAAATCTACCAAGTATGTATTGATATATCCCAATGATAGCCAAACTGCTAATACGGTGGAATGTTGATTAACCCATGACAGAATTCGACTACTAATAGTTGGATCATACATTATTTGATAAAAAAAAGCGTGAGACAATATGACTGCGGATATTGCTAACGCAGCCCATATCTTGTAAACTAAGATGGCCTTAGCTGAATGTATAATTACTGTGTCAACTATTGAGAACAGTATTATTCCCCAATTTGCAAGGGAAAGAACTATCGCCAATAAAAGAAACAACCCAAATATCACCCTATTGATTGCATGAGAGACTCTTTCCATAAAAAACTTTTTTATTTAAATGTTGTGGAATATCAAAATCACCTGCACCGAATTAGCTTTCTTCTTTAAATAACTCATAGTGCTGTTTCAACCACTTGCATGGAGTTCCATTATAGTGATCGTAAATCCGATCAACAATGTGGTGAGCATCCCATACGGCTGCCCTTTCTAATCCGACTGCTTGTTCTTTTTCAATGGGAAAAATTTCACCCGTCATAGGGTTATAACATTCAAACTTTCCAGAATAATCATGATATATATACTGCATAGGGGGATTCTTGAATTCATCCCTGATAGGGAGTTTCCCCACTTTTTGCCATACTCCTTTAGTCACCACCTCTTTGTATATGTTTGTGATGAATAGAACAGGCAAATCCGCCAATATAGTTATATCTTTAATTGGGGACAGACTCTTAAAATCAAAGAATGCACATTGACTTTTATAAAGTATTTGTGCATAAGTATAATACTCATTATTGATAGGAATTTCCAATATGGCTCCTGATGTCATTTGCTGTCTTTTGGGAGTTTTTATCTCCAAATTCTTATTGTCTTGCTCTTTCATATGTGTCTGATTTTGAATTGTTATGAACTATAATATCTAATTTTATAAGACTTCATCAAACGGAATATGTCTATTAAAGTGATTGCTATTCATTTGATTGAATAATATGCTGTATCAGTCTTCCTCTAACATATAAATGCAAAAAATCTCGCTTGCTAATCTTTTGTTTTAAAGCACCGGATTTAATTATTGAAAAATAGATGCATATGTTTATTAAAGGGAGCATGACAATAATAGAATCCGTAATATTTACACGATACTGAAGTAAATCAAATTTTGAATATTTGTTTCGTGTGTAATATAAATCCAACAAATAGGTGTTACATAGTCCCATAGTCAATACAAACCACGGAGTAATATCATGACCTTTGATCCATTTAATTAGCAATGCGTATATTTTATTGTCATACATTATTTGGTATAAGAAAGCGTGAGAAAAGAACATCAATACGATGCTTATAATCCCTAATGAATATAGGGCTTTTTCATACCATGTAAAACAGTTGATTAAATTGAGTATAGTTATGATTATTAATCCCCATAATGCTACCGACAAAATAGATGCGGTCAACACAAATAATATCAGAAAAAACTTATTCATTTCATGTATTATTTCAGGTCTATTCATGGCACATCCTGATTTTGTCCCCAAAGACCAGTCTGTTATTCTCTTACCCACAAAGTTACTTTTTTCTTTGATAAAGCCGTCAGTTGGAGAATAATTTATCTGTGTATCAGATTGTTTTTAACACATTATTCTGCAAACACAACTGGTGATTGGAAGAATGTTTTTATTTTATCTCCGCAGATTAAACTTGTCTATTGTACAATGCAATAGCAGACTCAACTGATGCCTCTATGTAGTTTAAATAGCATCGACTAGTTTGGGACAATAGCCAAATGTAATAGCATACATACTCCTTTAAAAGCTGAGATTCACTTTGACGAAACTTTACGGTGATTATTTTCCCGTCATTCTCGATTGTTGCAATTTCATTGATGGTTGCTACATAATCACAAAGGATTTTTTTACCATCTACAAATTCATTATATGGCTTACGGTGATATTTTGATTCTAAGTAACCCAGATAAGCTGTTGGTGTTATTGCCGGATAGTAAAAGAAAGGATTTCCCAATACTCCTAACGAAAGAACTGAATCTGAGGTATGATTCATATAACCGTCGTCATCAGTTTTTATAAGGGAAAT
>NZ_JBBKBF010000063.1:0-22862 GCF_037892625.1 Phocaeicola sp. ICN-14070
TTCATCGGCAAACATGGCTGACTACCTGCGCTATATGTACAAGACGGTGAGAAAGTATTTCGGGGAGGCGATTGTGGTGACACAGGAAGTGGACGACATCATCAGCTCGCCCATCGTGAAGGAAAGCATCATCAACAACTCGGACTGCAAAATCCTGCTGGACCAGCGCAAGTACATGAACAAGTTCGACCAGATACAGTCGCTGCTGGGTCTGACGGAAAAGGAGAAGTCGCAGATACTCTCGATCAACCAGTCCAACGACCCGTCGAGACGGTACAAGGAGGTGTGGATAGGACTTGGGGGCACGCATTCGGCGGTATATGCCACGGAGGTGTCGATGCAAGAGTATCTCGCCTATACGACGGAAGAGACGGAGAAGATGGAAGTACGCGAACTGGCGGAGAAACTGGGAGGCGACATGGAAGCCGCCATCCGTCAGGTGGCGGAGCGACGGCTGGAGGAACGGACGGGACAGTGAACCGGCAGGAAATATACAGTAAATGAAAAATAAAAAATGATTTATGAACCAACAGACTGACAACATGTACATTGATGACGGATACAGCGATGAAGCGCTGCGGAAACGGGAGGAAATCCGGGAGCATATCTCATGGTTCCGTGAGTTTCTGACATTCGGGACTTCGCTACCGGAACATATCAGAAGGCGATACGGACTGGAAGAGGACTACCAGCGGTACAAGAAACTGGAAATACAGGTTCACCGGATGCCTGCTGAACCGGATTGCAGGGGATATGGGAAGGAGCAACGCATGAAAGAACTGTGCGAGGCAGGAAGAGCCAAGGGAAAAATCACTCTTGCGGTGGAAAAGGCTTACGAAAGCATCTGCCCCGCTCCGGCACGGGACTATCTGGAAGAAAAATATCAGGAACTGCTCTATCTGAGAGGTATGGTGTACCGGAAAGACTATGACGACCCGATGTGGTACAAGCCGGAAATCCTGAACAAATACGGCATTGACCACAAGGAACCGCGCGAAACGGTGCTCAAGCAGGTGGAAAAGGCATACCGGGAACTGGATGCCCGATTCTGCCGGATGACGGGCAAGAAGCCGGATGCGGACGAGCTGTTCGGCAAATCCGCAGTACGGCAGTCGGTACCTGCACAGAAGGAGGCGCCGGAGAATGGCGCAAGGGAAAACCGCATGTGCAGGCGTAAAGGCAGAAGACCGGGATTCTGACGGAAAAGGAAACCGGGCGGACTCCGGCTACGGAAAAGACGAAAAGAAAAAAGGATTGAAAAAAAATGAAAGAACGAAACTTAAAGAAGACAAGAAAATGAACATCAAACTGACAAAGACCGAAAGGCTGCTGCTGTGCGGCGGTCTGATAGGCATGGCATCGCTGATGCTGCAAGCCTGTGATATAATGGCAAAAGAAGACGGCGACACCCGCGACAGAATCTGCGGAAACTGGGAAAACGCGGAAGCCGGTCCCGACATACTGGTGTACAGGGAGGGAGAATCATATAAGGTGACACTGTTCAGACGCAAGGGCGTACGCCGCGTACTGAAGCCGGAAACCTATCTGCTGCAGAGGGAGGAGAACGGCAACCTGTATATGAACACGGGGTTCCGCATTGACGTGGCATACAACGAGGAGACGGATGTGCTGACATTTTCGCCGGGCGGTGACTATGTCCGGGTGAACACGGATGCAGGTGACGGCGAAAGGACAAAGGAGAAAGAGAATATGCAATAGCAATTTAACGAACCACTAAATCCCAAAAAAGAATGAGAATGAGACAGAAACTGAAAATACCGCTGATTGCGGTCTGCCTGTGCCTTGCGGGGACAGGCGGGGCAAATGCCCAATGGGTGGTGTCCGACCCCGGAAACCTTGCGCAGAGCATCATCAACTCCGCCAAGGAGATGGTGGAGACAGCCGGGACGAAAGCCAACACCCTGAACGGCTTTCTGGAAACGAAGAAGGTGTTCGAGCAGGGAAAGGCGTATTATGACGCACTGAAATCAGTGCACGACGTGGTAAAGGGCGGCGCGAAGGTGGCGAAAAGCATCTCTCTGGTAATGGAAATATCGGAAATCTATGTGGACAACTACCAGAAGATGCTCTCGGACGAGAACTACACGCCGGAGGAGCTTGCCGCCATCTCGTCGGGCTATGCGATGCTGATAGACGAAAGCTCGGACGTGCTGCAGGACCTGAAGAATGTGGTGAACGTGACGGGCATGTCACTGACGGATGCGGAAAGGCTCGCCATCATAGACAATGCCTACCGCAGCCTGATGAACTACCGCAACCTCGTGCGCTACTACACGAACAAGACCATATCGGTGTCGTACCTGCGGGCGAGAAAGAAGAACGACATGGACCGGGTGATGGCACTCTACGGGAACTCCAACGAAAAATACTGGTAGCCTATGGGAGAGTTTGACAACCTGCACCAGATACTCCTCTCGCTGTATGAGGAGATGATGCCGCTCTGCTCGGACATGGCAGGAGTGGCAAAGGGGCTTGCCGGACTGGGCGCCCTGTTCTATGTGGCGGTGCGCGTGTGGCAGTCGCTCGCCCGTGCCGAGGCGATAGACGTGTACCCGCTGCTGCGGCCGTTTGCCATCGGACTGTGCATCCTCTTCTTCCCGACCATCGTGCTGGGGACGATGAACTCCGTTCTGGGAGTAATCGTACAGGGGACGCACTCGATACTGGAGGAACAGACCTTTGACATGGAGAAGTACAGGGAACAGAAAGACAGGCTGGAATACGAGGCGATGATGCGCAACCCGGAAACAGCCTATCTCGCCTCGGACGAGGAGTTCGACCGCCAGATAGACGAGCTGGGCTGGTCACCGTCGGACATGATCACCATGACGGGGATGTACATGGACCGTGCGTCGTACAACATCAAGAAGAGCGTGCGTGACTGGTTCCGCGAGCTGCTGGAGCTGATGTTCGCAGCTGCCGCCCTTGTCATCGACACGCTCAGGACGTTCTTCCTGGTGGTGCTGTCGATACTGGGACCCGTCGCCTTCGCCTTCTCGGTATGGGACGGCTTCCACTCCACGCTTTCGGCATGGTTCAGCCGCTACATACAGATTTACCTGTGGCTGCCCGTCTCCGACCTGTTCAGCACGATACTGGCGAAGATACAGATACTGATGCTCCAGAACGACATCGAGGCGATGCAGGCAGACCCGAACTTCTCGGTGGAGGCGAGCAACGGGGTGTACATCGTGTTCCTCATCATCGGCATCGTGGGCTACTTCACCATCCCGACGGTGGCTGGTTGGATTATCCAAGCCGGTGGCGGTATAGGCAGTTACAACAAAAACATCGGTACAGCCGGAGCCTTGGGCGGCAGTCTGGCGGGTGCAACCGCAGGAAATGCAGCGGGACGCACGGGCAGATTCATCAAGGGAACGGCAGGCAGGCTGTTCAGGAGATAGGCGTTCCGCCTTTCACGAGTCGCCGACTTGTGCCCCTCTTGTCGCTGACTTGGCATCCACCAGTCGGCGACAAGGGAAAGGGGATGTGAAAAGGCAAAGAAATTCATGAACTAAAAGACGAAAAGAAGAAAATGGAATTCAAATCACTCAAGAACATTGAAACGAGTTTCCGGCAGATACGTCTGTTCGGAATCATCTACACGGCGGTATGTGCCGCCATCGTCATCTGCTCGGTGGTATGCGCCTTCCGCTTCGCCGAAGCGCAGAGGCAGAAGATATACGTACTTGACGGGGGAAAGAGCCTGATGCTCGCCCTCTCGCAGGACCTGTCGCAGAACCGTCCGGCGGAAGCGAGGGAGCATGTGCGCCGCTTCCACGAGCTGTTCTTCACCCTCTCGCCGGAGAAGAGCGCCATCGAGCACAACGTGAAGCGTGCCCTGCTGCTGGCGGACAGAAGCGCGTACAACTACTACGCCGACTTTGCGGAAAAGGGATTCTACAACCGCATCATCGCGGGGAACATCAACCAGGTACTCCAGGTGGACAGCGTGGTCTGCAACTTCGACCGCTATCCCTACGAGGCACGCACCTACGCAAGGCAGATGATCATCAGGGAAAGCAACGTGACGGAGCGCACGCTGGTAACGACCTGCCGGCTGCTCAACGCGAGCCGCTCGGACGACAATCCGAACGGGTTCACCATAGAGGGATTCACGATACTGGAGAACAGGGACATCAGAAGCATGGAGAGATAGGCGTATGGGAAAGATGAATATTCTGACGGGAAAATGCGCTGCCGTTCTCAGGGAAAAACTGCACAGGAGACTGGACGCACTGTCGCCGAAGGCAAGGCTGGCGACGGTGGCAGTGATGTCCGCCGCCTTTGCCGCAGGCTGTCTGTACATGACCGCCACCGCCATCGCCGGCTTCGGGAAAGGAAACGGGACGATGGAGATACGGCACATGAAGAAACCGGAACTGCCGCAAAAAGCGGATTTGCAGGAAGCGTATGAACATTATCATAAAAACAGGATGTATGGAAAAGGAACAGAAAAGGAATGAGACAAAAGAGAAAAGACCGCTGACGGAGGAACAGCGCCAGCGGAGAAAGAAGATGCTGGTCTATCCGCTGATGGTGCTGACCTTTCTGGGGTGCATGTGGCTCATCTTCGCCCCCTCGCAGAAGGACGGCGGAAAGGAACGGCAGGGACTGGGATTCAACACGGACATGCCCCTGCCGGAAAACTCCGGAATCATCGGCGACAAGGCGAAGGCATACGAACAGCAGCAGCTGGAGAACAGGAAGAAGGAACGCCGGGGCATGGTGGGCGACCTGTCCGCATTCTGGAACGACAGGACGGAAGGAACGGACACGGCAGACGGAACGGACGACTGCCGCCTGGCACAACCGGAAACATTGCCGAAGACGGGCGGAAGCGGAATACAGACAGGCATCCGTTCCTCGGCTGCCGCCAACGAGCGGCTGAACACCTCGCTGGGTACGTTCTATGAGCCGCCGAAGGAGGACGCCGAGAAGAAGGAGCTCAGGCAGCGCATCGACGAACTGGAACGCATGGTCATGGAACAGGAGAAACAGCCCGCAAGGATGGAGGAGCAGGTCGCACTGCTGGAGAAGTCGTACGAGCTGGCGGCGAAGTACCGGAATGGAAGAAACAATGCCGGGCAGACCGCACGGACCGATGGGACGGAAATAAGGGAAAGCAACGCCGGCGAAAAGAAAATGAAGGCTGAACCAGTGAGCGGCGTGCGCCCGTCAACGGTGTCCGCCCTGCCGCAGCCCCTGACAGATTCCGCCTTTATAGCGGACTACGGGGGCGAAAGGAACTACGGGTTCCACACTGCCATCGGCAGTACGGAGGCACCGGGAAAGAACACCATCGCCGCCTGCGTGCAGGGCGACCAGACGGTAACGGACGGACAGACGGTAAGGCTGCGGCTGCTGGAGCCGATGCGGGTGTCTGGACGGACAATACCAAGGAATACGACCCTTGTGGGGACGGCACGCCTGCAGGGTGAGCGTCTGGAGATAGGTATCGGCTCGCTGGAGCATGAGGGAACCATTGTAGGTGTGGAACTGGCGGTGTACGACAGCGACGGACAGGCGGGCATCTTTGTGCCCGGCTCGATGGAAACAGACGCGGCAAAGGAAATCGGGGCGAACATGGGCAGCTCGCTGGGGAGCAGCATCAACATCTCGACCGATGCGGGGGCGCAGCTCGCCTCCGATCTGGGAAAGGGAGTGATACAGGGAGTGTCGCAATACATATCGAAAAGGATGCGCACGGTAAGGGTGCATCTGAAGTCGGGATACAGGGTGTTGCTGTATCAGGAAAAATAGACAGCAAGAGACGAAAGGAAAAAACAGCAAGAGGCGAAAGAAAAAAACAGTCAAATTTTATCAACCACTAAATCCAACGTAAAAATGAGTATCAGAAAAGTAATGATGATGTTTACCCTTATGACGGGCATTGTCTGTGCAGGACACGCACAGGAAGTGAAAAACGACAGCACCGCCACCACGAAGGCGGAGGAGCTGAAACTGGTAAAGGACGTCTGTCCGCAGACAGAGGAGAACGGCGACCTGTATCACGGACTGACCAGGAAACTGATGTTTGACCGCATGATACCGCCGCACGGTCTGGAGGTCACGTATGACAAGACGGTACATATCCTGTTTCCCTCGGCAGTGCGCTATGTGGACTTGGGTTCTCCCAACCTCATAGCGGGCAAGGCTGACGGTGCGGAGAACGTCATCCGCGTGAAGGCGACGGTAAGGAACTTCCGCACGGAGACGAACATGAGCGTTATCACGGAGGACGGGTCCTATTATTCGTTCAACGTGAAATATGCCGACGAGCCGCTGCTGCTCAATGTGGAGATGAAGGACTTCATCCATGACGGCAGCACGGTGAACCGCCCGAACAACGCGCAGGAAATCTATCTGAAGGAACTGGGAAGCGAAAGCCCCATGCTGGTGCATCTCATCATGAAGTCGCTGCACAAGGAGAACAAGCGTAAGGTGAAGCACATCGGCTGCAAGCGTTTCGGCATCCAGTATCTGCTGAAAGGGATATATGTCCACAACGACCTGCTGTACCTGCACACGGAGATAAAGAACCAGAGCAACGTGCCGTTTGACGTGGACTACATCACGTTCAAGATTGTGGACAAGAAGGTGGCGAAACGAACCGCCATCCAGGAACAGGTGCTGTTTCCGCTCCGCGCGTACAACTATGCGGTACGTGTGGCCGGGAAAAAGTCCGAGCGCACGGTGTTCTGCCTGCAGAAGTTCACCATCCCCGACGGCAAGCAGCTCGTGGTGGAGATGAACGAGAAGGACGGCGGTCGTCACCAGACGTTTGTCGTGGAGAACGAGGATTTGGTACAGGCTGAAACCATCAACGAACTGCGTGTACGATGAAAGGCAAGGCGGTGTTTTTAGCAATGCTTCTGTCCGTCCTTCTTGCAGGACGGGCGGAAGCCCAGCGATGCCTGCCGAAGATGAGGGGCATTGAGATGAAAGCCGGAATGACCGGGGCGGACGGCTACTGGCTGGGAGTCGCACTGTCGAGCTATGCAAGGGGCGGCAACAAATGGGTGTACGGGGCGGAATACCTGCAGACCAATCATCCGTACAGGAGCGTGAATGTTCCCGTGGCACAGTTCACGGCGGAGGGCGGTTTCTACTACAACTTCCTGTCGGATGTGAAAAAGACGGTGTTCTTCTACGCGGGGGCGTCAGCCCTTGCCGGATACGAGACGGTAAACTGGGGAGAAAGGACGCTGTATGACGGAGCAAGGCTGAACAACAGGGACGGCTTCGTCTATGGCTGCGCCGCCACGCTGGACATGGAGCTGTATCTTGCGGACTTCATCGCACTGACGGCTTCGGTAAGGGAGCGTTTCCTATGGGGCGGCAGTACGGGCGTGTGCCGCACGGAGTACGGGATAGGTATAAAGTTCATCATCAACTGATGTATGAGCCTATGGAAACGGAAATAGACAGAATGAAGAGGATACCGATTGAGGAGTTCCTCGCACGGCTGGGCCATTCGCCCGTGCAGCGCAGGACAAACGCGCTGTGGTACAAGGCTCCGTACAGGGAGGAACGCACGGCGTCGTTCAAGGTGAACATGGAGCGAAACCTGTGGTATGACTACGGGCTGGGCAAGGGCGGCAATATCTTCGCCCTTGCCGGGGAGTTCATCCATTGTGCCGATTTCCTCTCGCAGGTAAGGTATGTGGCGGAAGTGGCGGGTATGCCGTTGTCGGAAAAGAAGGTGTACCACCCATGCGAAGTGAGGCGGCCGGTAGAGCCGTCCTTTGAGGACGTGGAGCTGATGTCGCTCCAGAACCGGGCGCTGCTCTGCTACATGCAGGAAAGGGGCATATCGTCGGGGGTGGCCATCGGCGGATGCAGGGAGATACACTACACCACACACGGGAAGCGGTATTTTGCCGTGGCATTCGGTAACGGAGGGGGCGGCTATGAGATACGCAACCGCTTCTTCAAGGGATGCCTGCCGCCCAAGGATGTGACACTGCTGGCTTACGGTTCGGCAAGCTGCAACCTGTACGAGGGTTTCATGGATTATCTGTCGGCACGTGTGCTTGGAATTGGAAACGGTGAAGACCATCTCGTGCTGAACTCGGTGTCGAACCTGGCAAAGGCATACAGGCATTTGGACGGTTACGGGAAGCTGCAATGTCACTTTGACAATGATGAAGCCGGACGGAGGACGCTGGAAGCCCTGCGTACACGGTACGGCGGAAAGGTGACGGACTGCTCCGGACTGTACGGCGGCTGCAAGGACCTGAACGACTATCTGCAAAAGACGCTTGCCGAAAGGCAGGCATGGCGGGAAAACGAAAAGAAAGGAAAAAACAACGGAATAAAATTATAATGATTATGGACATGAACAGACTTAAAGATGGAATAAGAGAAAAGGTAAATACAGTAAAAATGCTGGCAGTCTTCTGCGCCGGACTGCTTTCTATCGGCATGACGGCCTGTGATGATGGGCTGGACGTGACGCAGGCTTATCCGTTTACGGTGGAAACGATGCCCGTACCGAAGGAGCTGGCAAAGGGTGAAACGGCGGAAATCCGCTGCGAGCTGGTGCGTGAGGGCGAGTTTGACGGGGCGGTCTATACCATCCGATATTTCCAGTTTGACGGTAAAGGTACGCTGAAGCTCGACAACGGGCTGGTGTTCCAGCCCAACGACCGTTATCTGTTGGAGAACGAGAAGTTCCGCCTGTACTACACATCGGAGTGTGACGAGTCGCAGAGCCTGACCATTACGGTGGAGGATAATTTCGGGAACTCTTTTGAATGGGAAACGGATTTCAACAACGATTCGGATGCGGAAGAGGCTCCGTCCGGAAACGATACGCTGAGTACGGTGAAAGGAGGTGTCTATCAGTAAGGGGGTAATGAAAAGGCTGCTTGCCCCAGCGGTGCTGGCGGTTGCTTTTTCCGCCAGCCTGCCGGCGCAGAATACTGGTACGGTTGGGACACCCGCCTCGTTCAAAGATGAAGCGAAGGCGGAGTTAGTCGTCGAGCTGATTAAGAAATACGAGGGACTCCATGACCGTTCTGATTATCCGTACTACGGTTACGGACATTGTAAACTTCCGGGAGAGGAACTGTCCTATGATATGACGGAGGCGGAAGCGGAAAAACTGCTGATAAGGGATTTGGAGAAGCGTTACAGGTTGTTCAGCAAGTATGGGAAAGGTTCCCTTATCCTGACCGTACTCAGCTACAATGTGGGTCACGGAACTCTGCTCGGATATGGGAAACATCTGAAAAGCCGTCTGCTGAAAAAGATGGAAGCCGGTGGCAGGGACATCTATAAGGAGTATATATCCTACTGCCACTACAAGGGGCGGAAAACCCGCTCGATAGAGCGGCGACGGAAAATGGAGTTTTTGCTGCTGCATGAGAAGTAACGCAAAGGGAGAGCTTCACACGAATGGTGGGGTCTCCCTTTGCTGTTTGAAATAATATCATCTTCCGTTTGTGAGTGAGTTAAGAACTACCCTACAGGGTAGTGGAAAAGTCTCGCGAAGTATGGAACTTTGCAGCAGAAAACTAAAAACTATCATACAATGGGAAAAATTAGATTACACAAAAGAACTCTACAGAAAAGCATCATTTCACTAGTATTGGCTTTGATGACCATATCAATATCGCATGCACAGGAAAACGACAAAGCGAATATGGAATGTTTGTACAGACTAAGTTTTCTTAAAGATACAACAAGTACTGTGACTACAGATGATTTGATGGTTCTGAGATTCAACAAAGACAAATCGTTGTTCTACAGTTATAACTCCTATACACTGGATTCACTGCTGTGCTCGGATAAAGGTTCTTCTATTCAAATGGATATTTTAGCGAACGGTTCCAGCAAGTATGGGAAACGTATAGTATCCTACAATATCCTGAAAGACTTCAGAAATAATCTGATAGACTATACAGACAATGTCGGTGGAGAACATTACAGATATGAAGAAGAATTGCCTGATTTTAACTGGAAAATCTCAACCGAACAAAAGAAAATTTGGGATTATACTTGTCAGAAAGCGACATGCGATTTCCGAGGACGTACTTATGAAGCTTGGTTCACTACCGAAATACCTGTAAAAGATGGTCCGTGGAAGTTTTATGGACTTCCCGGTCTCATTATGGAGGTCTATGATATACAGAAACATTATTCCTTTGTATTCGTAGGGCTTCGCAAGAGTGGCGCAAACATCACTATGCTGCCACGTCAGTACACTAAATCATCAAGAGAAAAGTATTTGAAAGCATACAAGAATTACATTAAAGATCCTGTTGCGTTCATTTCTGCGGCTTCAGGAATGAAGATTACAGTCAATGGTTCTTCCAGAAGAAAACCCCAAAAAGGCAAATCTGTAAATTATGATGTAATGGAACGCTATTAAATTTATTATATGAAGAAACTTGTATTATTCAGCGTTTTTGTATTTTGTTGTACTCTATCCATCTTTGCCCAAAGTCATTCAATTATGGGAACAGTTGTGGATAGTAGTACTCTTGAACCGATTACAGGAGTCAATGTGATTGTCAGGCATTGTACAGACAATGGCATAATTGCATATACAACAACTGCTGATAATGGAACCTTTTCATTACAGATTAACCATGATAACCTTGCAGATTATACTTTACAGGTGACCTGCTTAGGGTATGAACAACAAACTCTTAACCTCACAGATAACAATTATCTCATAAAGCTAAAAGAAAAGAGCTTTGAATTGCAGGAAGTTTCAATCAAGGCTGACAAGATTATTCAGAACAAAGATACAACAAGCTATTTTGTTACCAATTTTGCAACGACTAAAGACAGGACTATTGGAGATGTACTTACCAATATGCCGGGAATCAATATCGCAGAGAATGGTAAGATTTCGTATAATGGTAGCCCTATAAATAAGTTTTACGTGGAAGGCATAGATCTGTTTGACGGTAAATATAACTTGGCAACAAACAACATTTCCTATGAAAATATCGCACGTGTGGAAGTCATTGAGAATCATCAGGCAATTAAAGCATTGCAAGGGACAGGTGTAGATACGGAAACAGCGATAAACCTAAAACTAAAAGATAGTGCCAAGTCTGTTTGGAACGGCAACTTTTTAGGTAAAGGTGGTTTTACCCACGATGAAGGTCTCTGGGAAACAGAACTGTTTGCTGCAAGATTTTCATCAAAGAGCCAGAGTGCAACAACTTTGAAATCAAACAATACCGGAAAGAATATTGCAGACGAGGGTAATTCACTCACAATTGATGACCTTTTGTATATGTATCCCGGTAGTGAAATATCCGGAAGTTTAACATCTGCACCCTCTATTTCTACCAACCTGAGCAATGATAGGACTCGTTTCAATCGCACCCACATGTTCAGCAACAGTAGTATGTGGAAGTTGTCAGAATCGGGCCAGATAAAGTCGCAGATTATTTATACAGATGACAAAAACACCTATGACCAAAGCATAGAGTCGGCATATTATCTGATGGACAGTCTGTTGGTTAAAGGTACTCAAGAAACAAGTTCTGTAAAAGACAAAGGCTTGCAGGCGTCTGTTGTTGCGACCATTGATAAAGATTCGTATTTTCTTTCTGATGAACTTTCCTTTAAGTCGAAATGGAGAACTTTTGCATCGGGAATTAATGGTGACTTCAATTATCATAGTATTGCAGACATTACCACATATAATGTAGAAAACAGGTTGAAGTATGTAAAGAAAACGGGTAATAACATCTTCCAAATAATGTCGCTTAACAAGTATGAGTTTATTCCGGAAGATTTGTATGTAGGTGGAGAAAGTGTCAAACAACAGAAGATTGATAAAGGCAACTTCTTCTCAAATACCAACTTCAGATTTTTACATAATATTAAAAGGTGGTCTTTGGGAACGAATATGGACCTCTTTGGGAATATATATAATTTCAACAGTTTGTACAATGATGCAAGTATCAACTATCAGAACGACTTGAATGTGAACTATATTGGGGCACGTCTGAATCCGGAAATCATATACCAGAATGAGCACTTAAAACTGAATCTGAAGTTTCCATTGTCTGTTTATCATTTTAGCGGTGAACAGTCTGCAACAAAGATTTATGTAAAACCTGATATTTATCTGAAATGGAAGTTCCTTCCAAGGTGGACACTGTTTGTTAATGCTACCATCGGAAACTCATATACAGGTAATGGCTTATACTATACAGCACCTGTCATGACGGATTACAGAGCAATGTATGCCGGATTTTTGAATTACGATGGGAAAATTGAAAAACGTATAGGTGGAAGAATAAGTTATGCAAACCCTTCTGACATGTTATTTGCAAACTTAAGCGCAACCTATTCTGATGAAAACACCAAAAGAAGTATTTCAAAACAAGTTGACAACGGATATGTATATTATTTATACGAACCAGGAAATGATAAATATAAGTTACTATTTGCTGATGGAAGCATCAGCAAAGGTATAGAGCTGATAAATGGTTCCATTGAGTTGAGCAGTTCTTTTCAGAACCATAATATGCCGCTTGAACAGAATGGCTACATATCAACAATCGACTTTGGAAGTATCAATTCAGGAATAACGCTTAAATCAAATCCATGTGATTGGTTTAATATTGATTATAAGATTGGACATAAATACAATTATATGAAGTCTGAGGCATTAAAGTCTGTGACCCAACATTTGACACAGAAATGCTTATTGGTATTCTATCCAATAGAAGACATTAGCATTAAACTGAATGGAGAACATTATCTGTCATTTTTTGATTCGGGACAAAAGAAGAATACGTTCCTTGTAGATTTGGAATTTGTGTATCGATACAAGCAATTTGATTTCTTGGCATCAGTTACCAATTTGTTCAACCAAAATGTGTACTCTTATACAATATATGGCGATTTAAGCAGTACTACAACCCAATACAATATTAGAGGAAGGAATGTTACGATTGGAGTAAACTGGTATTTCTAATTGTCTTGACTATTTATTATAGAAAATCTCTATATAAACATCAATAGTCAGAACTACCCTACAGGGTAGTGGAAAAGTCTCGCTAAGTATGGAACTTTGCAGCAGAAAACTAAAAACTATCATACAATGAAGAAGAATATTAGAATTGCAGCGAAAGCTGCTTTATCCCTTTTGATTCTTTTGGTATTGGGATTCATAGGATTGGTCATTTATGCAAAGTACTTCTATAATCGGGATGTAAAAGTAGTCTCTTATTATGCCGATGAGCTATGTCTTGGAAAGGAGGCTTTTGAAGCGGAATTTGAAGAAATCTATCAAGTTACTCTGGACGAGTATTCATTGTATCCTTCCAAGCATTTGAACATGGATAGTTTGCATGAAGAGTATTTACAACGAATAGAAAAAGAGGCAAAAACACCTATTAAATTTGGCAAGTTATTGAAAGAATATTTTGCTGCACTAAATGCAGGTCATGCATCCGTTTATCTAAACGATTATACGGCCAATTATGCTCCATCGTATATTGAAGGAAGAGTTTTTATTGATAACCCTAATTTGTATATGTGTGAGAATGGCTTCCAAGATAAAGATGAAATTGTGAGTATAAATAAAATTCCGGTTGCAGAATGGATTTCCACGAATGAAAAATATACTCCTTCTTCTACCGAAAAATGTCGAAAATTAATGACGGCCCGTAAGATATTTCGTTCTTGGAGCGATACTACTGCAACCTATCAGGTAATACGAAATCAAGATACGGTGAGCCTAACGCTCAATCTGAAAAAAGCATCTGCCTTTCATGAAAAACAAAACCCTACTGTGGAATGGACGGTATTACAGGATAGCATTGGATATATTCGCATATTGTCCATGATGGATTCTGTCGTGGATGAATTTGACAGAGCTTATCAACAGGTAAAGGACTTTCCAGATTTGATAGTGGATGTTCGTGAGAATGGAGGAGGAAGCAGTGGAAACGGTAAAAAAATATGTGAATATCTCATTCATAAGCCACAGCCACACTGTGTATCGCCAGATTGGGAAATAATACCTCGGAAGGATTCATATAAAGGTAAATTATTCCTTCTGACCAGTACATATACCTTTTCTGCTGCTGAAAGTTTTACATTGGATTTAAAAGAAAGTGGTAATGCGATAATTATTGGTGAAGGGACTGGTGGGGATACAGGAAATCGTCCTCGTACATTTCATACTACGAATGGTATTTATTTTCGTTTGCCGACAAGAGAGCCTTCTTTTTCACCAAACGGATTTCCGATGGAGGGGAAAAGTATCATGCCTCATTATGAGGTTTATCAGAGTGTAAATGATTTTATGAAAAACCTTGATACCGTATTGGATTTTACCTTGCAGATGATTGATACTAATAATCAGTAATGAACTTGAACAGGCATCTGTATTAATACATTTTGAATTCTTTTTTATGCCTTCGGTTATATCTTATATAAATCTCTCATGGGCAGTTGTGGGCATCATCGATAATGAAAATTCTGCTGCAAAGATATCAATAGTATGCCAAACTATAAACATCAATAATCAGAACTACCCTACAAGGTAGTGGAAAAGTCTCGCGAAGTATGGAACTTTGCAGCAGAAAACTAAAAACTATCATACAATGAAATTAATTAAAGTATTCTTATTAGGACTTATTGGTATCATACTACCTGTCAGTTTGTCCGCACAGACCGTTAGCGGAAAATTGATTGACGAGAACAGCCAGCCTTTGCCTTACGCCAATGTGGTACTACTGTCCTTGCCGGATTCGGCATTTGTTAGCGGAACCATCAGCGGTGAAGACGGATCTTTTACACTGGAGGCAACATCGGAAAATCAGATAGTGAAAATATCCTCTATAGGATATAAGACTGTATGTAAGCCGGTATCTCCGGCCAATATCGGTATCGTGCAGCTCGTTTCGGATGCACAACAATTGGGAGAAGTTGTTGTAAAAGCAGACTTACCTAAAACACGCGTGAAAGGTAATGCAATGGTGACAACTGTCGCAGGAAGTGTGCTTGAAAAAGCCGGAACAGGAAATGACCTGCTCAACAAAATACCGGGGTTGTCTGCCGAAGACGGCTCAGTGAATGTATTCGGAAGCGGAGTAGCGGAAATCTACATCAACGGAAGAAAAATGAGAAACAGTTCGGAACTTGACCAACTGTCGTCCGATGATATAAAAAGTGTAGAAGTCCTTCGTAATCCAGGAGCCAAATACGATGCTTCAGTAAAAGCTGTTGTACGAATCATAACTAAGAAAACACAAGGAGAAGGATTCGGTTTCAACAATCGTACATACGTGGGATACCAATATGACCTTGCTTTGCTCGACCAGTTTAACTTTAATTACCGCAAGGGAAGATTCGATCTCGGAGGAATGTTATTCGGCAGAGACAACAAGTTTGAAGAGAACAAGATACTGACACAGAAAACATACCTTGATAAAGTATGGACACAAAATTCGGATATGAAAAGTCCGTTTCACACGCAGGATATTGCTGCCATGCTTTCATTGAATTATCAGTTCAACGAAAATCATGTGATGGGTGTAAGGTATGATTTTAGCAGAAATCCTCAGATTGAGATGTGTCTGGATATGAATTCTTCCATTCATGTGGATAATCTATTAGAAGAAGAAAGTAAAAGTAACCCCCATTCAATAACCACAAACAACAGGCATACCGTAAATGCTTATTATAATGGCAATTTCAATGATTGGAATATGGATTTGAATATGGATGGAATGTGGTCGGATAGTAATAATCCTATCGTAGCTGAAGAATATGTCAAGCAATCGGACAATACGGAAGTAAACAACACTATCCATACACTGGGTAAGAACAGAAATGAACTTTATGCTGCCAAACTTGTAATGGAGCACCCGTTATGGGAGGGTAGCTTCTCCATAGGCAGTGAATATACCTACAGCAGCCGTACCAACCAATACGCAAACGATGAAAATATTATACCTGACAACGACAACAAAATCAGGGAAAATGCCGTATCCGCATTTGCTATGTACGCACGCAGTTTCGGCCAGTTGCAAGCTCAGGCAGGTGTGAGATATGAGCATCTGAATTCCGATTATTATGAGTTCGGGAAAAGAATGGATGAGCAAAGCCGTAAGTATGACAATGTATTTCCTTCCATATCCCTGTCATATCCTATAGGTAAAACCCAACTGATGATAAGTTATTCAGGCAATATAGAACGACCAAGCTACTATAAGCTGTCAAGTGCAGTAATCTATGGCAATAAATATACATACGAGAGTGGAAATCCGCTTCTGCGTTCTTCGATACTGAATACCTTGTCACTTAATGCATCATGGGAATGGCTTTATTTCAATATGAATTACAGTCGCATCAAGGACATGCAGATACAGGTAAGCCAATCCTACTCGGATGCAGATCCTTCTATTTCTCTGTTCACACATACCAATGTTCCTAAGGTGGACAAGCTGAATGCCACCTTGTCAGCATCGCCGACAATAGGTATATGGTCACCGCAGTTCACAGCCATGTACAGCCAGCAATGGTTTGTGATGGATACACCGGACGGTCCCAGAAACCTTAATAATCCTATCGGATTTTTCCAATGGAACAATACATTCAGTTTACCTAAGGATTTTCAGTTGAATATAGATTTGGAGACTTCCACACGAGGAGAAGACAGCAGCTACCGTATAATTGAACCCGGTAGTTCGGTCAACATTTCTTTATATAAAGGATTTTTGAACGGAAAACTGGCTGTTCAACTGCAAGCCAACGACATCTTCAATACTTCATCCTCAGACATACTGATGTACAGCGGTAACCGAATTACAATACTTCAGCCGGAATCACGCCGCAGTTTCGGTATGACGGTACGATACAAATTCAACACAACAAAGAGTAAGTATAAAGGAACCGGAGCTGGAGACAGCCAGAAAAACCGTATGTAAATTATGACAGCGTCAATATCTTATATAAATCTCTCATGGGCAGTTGTTGGCATCATAGACAAGGATGTCCACAACTCCCTTCAATCCATGAAGCGTCCTAACGAACCGATAGAAGTTACCATTGAAAGGTATGTTATCGGTTATCTGGTCTTCTGGCATATTGCCTATATTGATAAAGAAAAGATGAACAGATGTGACGATGAGAAGGTAATCGAACTTGGACGGAAGAAAATGGAGGAATACGTCACCTCACATCCCCCTGTAGCTACTTTGCCGAAGTTCTACATCGTCTTCCTAAATCAGCCTCATATTGGCTGCGATACCCACGGCCTCAGTGATGTTTTCTGCGTGTAGTTTTTCGAAGAGTTTCTTCTTGTGAAACTTTACGGTATTGGCATCAATAAAGAGAGTTTCTCCAATTTCCGTGTTCGACAGTCCTTTGACGGAGAGCTGGAGAATCTCTTTTTCACGGTCGGAAAGAATCAGTTCAGGCTGTTTTCTCCATCGTCTTCCCTCGAATGAGTAGAAATACCTGTCAGTACATGTATGGTCTGAAATAACTACATCTCCGATAGTTTTCTCCGGTGAAAGTGAAACTGTACATAGAGCCAGCCATATATCCCCATTGTCACTCAGCAAGGCAGGTGTCAGTTTGTGGTGGATAAGGTGCGAGTGCTTTTCTGATGTACGGATATGAAAGTTATACTCGATAGACAAGTCAAGTCTTTTCTCTACCGGCTGGTCATAATAAAACCGGAATCCGGCTTCGTTGATTTCCATAAGACGGTTTATCTCGTCAGACGGAACGACATCAAAATAAAAAGCATAACCTTTCTGTTGCACATCTTCCGGTGAATGACCGCAGAGGAAAAGCGGGTTGGACGATACGTAAAGGAAATTCTTGCGGTTATAGTCTATGATGTACAGACTGTGATTTGTATTGCGTGCCAGAGCCTTAGCCATAGCAATACAGAGTCCGGTCCTGTCGTATTCGCAGTCGGGAATGTTCATTTGCTGATTGATGGGATGGAAAAAGCGTTTTATATCCTTTTGCATAACTGATTGCGTTTTGGCCGCAAAATTAGGGAAATACTTCTGGAGCATGTGGTAAATGACTGTTTTTTATTCAAATCCGGAAAAATAACCTGAGTTTATCATATGAATTTCAGGGTATATAAAATGTCATGTTTACTTTATTCAGTAAAATTTGTTTCTGCTTTCCGAAAGCCTTAATTTTACATGACTTTTACATCAAACAATCATGGAAAATTATATGGCAAAAGCAGCGGATGCCTTTCTGACAGGACGTCCGTATGGCATACGTCTTGACTTCAAACACAAGGGCTTCGCTCTTTTCAACTACAACATGAACGAGCTTGGCAACCATCTTCCCGCCAGACTGGAAACGCTTCCGCTGGAGGATTTTGACGTGGAGGATATTCCGCTGCGCGGGGAGCGCATTGTCCGAAAGGAAAACATAACGGACATATTCTTCTATGACGAGAAGAGCAACCCGTATTCGGACAACCGAGTAGATATGAAGAAACTGAAGGCATACAACAAATACATTTATCCGCTTTCACTTATTCTGAATAGAAATCTGTAAGATGGAAACAAAAAAAGACTTCCGTCAGTGAAAGTCTTTGGAACAGCGGTTTCTTTGCTACTTTCTTTGTCCGCCTTCTGCTCACCGAAAGAAAGTAGGGCGGCTCTCGCCGCCTCTGCCTCCTAAAGTCGGGTGTAAAGTCCCGTCACATCCGTGAAAATCTGCTGGAGCATATCAAAGTACACCCCCTCGTCCAATATGATTTTCAGTCTGTTGGCTGATGTCTTGTTCCTTGCAAGGCTCATTTGTAGTCCGTTGCTCAAATTGATATAGTTACGGCTTCCCGTCATGACGGTAAATCCATGACTGCCCAACTGCTGTAAGATTGTATTCGCTATCATCTGTAAATGAATTTAAGTTTTTTCAATGGGTGCCCCAAAAGTTAGAAACAAAACTTTTGGGGTGTTTTTATGAAGTACAGTTACAAACAAAGGATTCTCCTCTTTCAAGTAGCTTATTTTACAATGATACTACAGAGTGGACGGTATACTCCTGAGCATTTGTCATGATCAGGTAAACCTGAATGAGTATCGCAGAATCATCCGCAAAGGAATACCTATCGTTCTTTTTGACCGAACGATTGCCGAGATGGACGCCTCACAAATAAAGATTGACGACTACATCAAGTCTTTCTTTATGGTGGAGCATCTGATAAGAAAGGGGAAAACAAAAATAATTCACCTTACAGGACCTTCCTATATTCAAAATACATTTGAACGTATTAAAGGATACAAGGATGCCCTTAGCAAGTTCAATATACCTTTCAAAGAGGAGTATTTAGTAGAAGCTGGAGTAGACTTCAACAGCGGAGAAAATGCCGTAAGAATGTTAGTAGAAAAAAATATTCCTTTCGATGCCATCTTTTGTTTTACAGAAATGTCTACACTGGGAGCCAAGAATTACCTTCAGGCTACCGGAATCAAGATACCTCAGGATGTGTCCATTGCCTGTATGTCGGGGACAGAATTAAGCAAGTTGGTCTACCCCACCATAACAGCAGTAGAACAGCCCGTGGAATTAATGGCTGAAACTGCCTCAAAAATCATCATCGAGAGGCTGGAGAATCCTGCGATGACCAGTAAAACGATTGTACTGGATGCAGAAACGGTATACAGGGAGTCAACGTTGTAGATTATTTTCCACACTACAATGTAACACAGAATACTTTCTTACATACCACCTTAAACTGTCGCCCGACTTTCTGCAGGAAGCATAGAGAAATTATTGACAATTTGCGAAAGAGAACAGAACATTTTAGCAAAGGTAAGTCATGCAAGTATGGCAGAATAGAAAAATATCCGTATCTTTAGCGCCCCTAACCCCTTACTATTTTAACATGAAAAAAATCAGTACAATTTTGTGGATGGCGGCAATATGGATGATGGGACTGATGCCGGTTCGTGCCGCCGCAGGAGCACAAGCCAGTGACCTGCAAGGTGAAAAAGGTGAAACTGTGATTTGCCGCGGAGTGGAAGCACATACCTCAGGGCCAATGATTCAGGTGAGACAAGAAGCGCCCGATTTCCGTGCTGTCAATGCAAAGATGGAAGAAGTAAGTTTATCCGATTTCAAAGGAAAGAAAGTGATACTGAACATCTTCCCCAGTCTGGATACACCGACATGTGCCTTGTCGGTACGGCAGTTCAATACCCGGGCCGCAGGACTTGAAAACACGGTCGTGTTATGCCTGTCCATGGATTTGCCCTTCGCACAATCACGCTTCTGTTCTACCGAAGGGCTGGACAATGTCATTCCGCTGTCCGTATTCCGTAGCCATGATTTTGTCGCGCACTATGGTCTCCGGCTGGCCGACGGACCTCTGGAAGGCTTGATGGCCCGTGCAGTCATCGTGGTAGATGAGAATGGAAAGGTAAACTATACCCAGCTGGTAGAAAACATTTCTCACGAACCGGACTACGAAGCCGCTTTAAAAGCTGCGCAATAAGCAGAAAGTGAAGGGATGCTCATTCCCTTCCTTTTGCATTAAACCGGAACCCTAACCCCAGCATCAGGTTGTTGGGGTCGTTAAAGTCATGCAACTGATATCCCACGTGCAGGAAAAGATTCTTGGTGATATCGGTTTTCAAAGCCAGTATCTGATAAAATGAATCGGTGTCAGCTCCTTTGCAGATGACATTCCGGCCGATACCCAGATTGATAGAGAATATCGGCATCACAACCTCTGCCCGCACGGAAAGCCCTACGGCAAACTGTTCGCGGAAAGGAGGACGATAGAACTTGATGGTCTCTGCATTGGGTTGCCCCACACTATTGGCTATGTAATTGGAAATATTGGCACTTTCATCGTACTGTGCATCGACCGACACACCGGCTCTGAAGTAACGGCTGAAGTTGTACATTGGCGTAAAATTCAGTCCGAGGATACCAAAAGAACCGGGCACCAGCACAGGGTCTCCGCCTTCCGGAAACACCCCTTTCTTTCGGGTGGCTCCGTACACGATAAGGTCATAGCTGACGTAGGGTTTGAAAGGCGGACGCCGAACAAGGCCTGAAGAGGCATCTGCCAGCGCAGCACGCGATCCTCCTCCGAAATAACGCGTAAGGCCGATAGTGGCTCCCAGCGTGTTCACTCCCGAATTGGGATAACCGGTATTCCCGTTTGAAAAGTGCGTTGCACCGATTCCTGCCCGTAAGTTCGTCTGCGCATCCAGCTGCCAGTTCAACAGGAAACTCAGGTGAATGTACGCATTCATTTTAGAACCTACTACTCTGTTATAGGGATTCGACTCCACATCAAACTTCTTCCATCCGAAGGAAACTCCGAAATTCCATTCATAGTCCAGTGACAACCGGGGAGTAAGACTGGCTATGCGCGAAGTCTGAAAGGCATATACAGACCAGGGATTCCCCAATTCGGAAGAATGGAAAAACGTGTTATACCCCACCCCGATTCCTTGTACGGCATGAGGATACATTCGGCCGAAATAAGAGTCTGGCGTAAACTTAAACCCATACTTCAAATGCACCGACAGATTTTTCCGGATGGGAGCAAACGTGGCATTGTTTCCGGCAAAAAACTCATGCGTAGGGAAAATATAAGCCGGCTTGATATCAATGCCTGCCATGTGAATCATTTTTCGGGAAAGGCTGTCCTTGCCATCGGCATAGAGAGAAAGTGCACGGAAAAATACAAGCGCACACATGCACAGTCTGACTGCAAGTCTATTTATCTTCATCAGTAATTGCAATAGGAATGATTAAATAATTAAACGGTTTCTTGCTGGAAAGCGTACCGGAAATTACCAGTTTCTTTCCGGTCAGCGAGTTGGAAAGATAGGCCTTATAAGGTACGTTATACTGCTCTATTCCATTATACACTTCCAGACGTACGTGCTTGCCTGCCTCTACCGTTTTCGATACCTTCAACTCCTTGTCGAGCCCCGCATCCAGCCGTTGTTCATGATGACGGAAAGAGACCTTCGTGCCATACAATCCCGGTGTGCCGTTCACGATATCCGGAACCTCCACCTGGGAAGCAGCATCGCCCAGCAACTTCCGTAAATCGTTTTCATCTCCTCCCCAGCCGCCATACTGCATGTAAAACTCCACGATACGGGCTGAATTTTTATAAGGATAAAAATACAATGTGGCGGGGCTACTGGCATTCAGGGTATTCACTTCCACCTGTTCTACGGGTTCCAGCATGTAATCGAAGGAAGAAAACTGACTCCAGTCGTATGCCACACTGTCTATCTGATATTTACGGGTAGGAGAAAAAGACACGCGAATCACCTTCTCTTCATAACGGTTGCCCACCCTGACAAATGTTTCAAACGGCTGGTCATAGAGATTCTCGCCGGAAATAAAATGTAACTCATTACCGTTTCTTTTTTCTATACGAAAATCCAGAAACGTATTCTTACAATACACAATGCCGGTTTCTCCCTCCTCAAAAGGAAGATATTTGGAGTTTTTTCCTTCCAGATCTGTGGCAGACACATCCACCCCTTCTCTCATATTCTCTATACCCAGAATGTCCCAGCTGTCTGCTTCAAAGCAAACAGTTACTTCTTTTTCTGTTTCGGATAAGGACACAGAAGGTTCTGACGACAGGAATCTGTCAACAAAAATATCGCTGTTGCATCCGGAGAGAAGCCACGCGACAGCAAGAATACCGCATTGCAGCATACGGAATGTGCTTTTTACTTGTTCATAGGTTCGTTGACTAGCAAGCAGATGGGGAGCATTTATCCACCCTCAGCAAGCATTTTCAGGGCATAAAGTTAGAGAGTTTTTCAATATGACAAACATATTTCCGCAAAAAAACCTGTCACTAACGCACTTTTTAGCAACAT
>NZ_JBBKBF010000064.1:0-21883 GCF_037892625.1 Phocaeicola sp. ICN-14070
GTTTACGGATGAATGTACTTGTGTTTTTTCCGGGGGAGAAAAAAGCCCTCCTGAAAGGGAGCGGATTGTGGTTGAAATTTTCTATCTTTGCTTCAGATATCATCTATAATGTCAATTTATTATTTTATTTATGAAATACCCAACCGGAATACAGAGCTTTGATCGCATCATCGAAGACGGTTATGTATATGTAGACAAGATGGATATGGTTTATTCGATTGCCAAGGACGGTTCTATTTATTTTCTGAGCCGTCCGCGAGGTTTCGGGAAGAGTTTGTTGGTTTCTACGCTGAAGAACTATTTTTTTAGGGCGCAAGGAGCTTTCAGAGGCCTGAAGGTTGACAGCCTGGAGAAGGAATGCACGGTGTATCTGGTATTTCACATGGATTTCAATGGGGGCGAATATATCTGTCCCGGCTCATTGAGGGATGCCATTGCAAGTTATATGTCTGGCTTTTTAGCATGCTATTCATGGGTAAATAATGTAGGTCTATTAGCTGGAGGACGGTAAACTGGAGAAACAAGTATAAATAGAAACACATTAACTAATATGGAAAAGAAAATACCCTTTGCTTCTGATGTAATTTTAATTGATGCAGTTTTCCTTGACCGCGTGGGGAAGGATATGGCGGCACATTTTGCACCGCTGGTGGGGCGTGAACTGCCTAAGGCTGATCTGGCCGTGTTGCTGGAGTGTCTGGCTTTGGATGCCGGAATTGAGCCGGGAAAGAATGAGATACAGGTAATTTTTGTGTATGATGCGGAGCATAGCCGGATGAATTTCTGCCTTCCTTCCGATTTGGAAAAGGAAGTTCACGGCATGGCATTCCAGAGTCGTCTGGGTGAGTTTGCGCTTTATGCTTTCCAGCCTTCGGATATGGCTCGCCGGGAGGACTTGTTTACGGAATCATTGCAACTGCTGACCGTATCGAAAGATGCACGCCGAATCATGCTGGTGCCCGATGAAGGGGAATATGGAGAAGCTGTGGAGCGGCTGGCGGCAAAGATAAAGGGAAAAGATGGTGTGACGGTGTTCGGCATGAATCCTCCGGCACACGATTATGAATATTCTTTTGAAATGTTGGGATTTGCCATTCTTCAGTCGTTGGGCATCCGGGCAGAGGAACTTTAATTTTGTGGAGGTATGTCTGATTTCCGTTTGAAAGCGTTCTATAGTGTGGCACGAAACCTTAGTTTTACCAAGGCTTCGCAGGAGCTGTTTGTGAGCCAGCCGGCAGTGACCAAGCATGTGCGGGAGCTGGAGAGCCTCTACGGAGTGCGTCTGTTCGACCGGAAGGGGAATTCCATTTCGCTCACGGAGGCCGGAAAGTTGCTGATGGAGCACTGCGAACGGATTTTGGACGATTACCGCAAGCTGGAGTACGACATGCACCAGTTGAACAATGAGTATGCGGGAGAGTTACGGTTAGGGGCAAGTACGACAATCTCACAGTATGTGCTTCCGCCTGTGCTGGCTGCTTTCACGGAGCGTTATCCCAAGATGAGTGTGTCATTGATGGACACCAATTCGCGCAATGTGGAGAAGGCTTTGCAGGAGCATACCATTGACGTGGGTATGGTGGAGGGAGTGTTCCGTCTGCCCAGCCTGCGCTACGACCCGTTCTTGTGCGATGAGCTGGTGCCGGTGGTTTGTCCGCGCGGTCGCTGGGCCGGAAAGGAGGAACTGACACTGGAGGAGTTTGTCAGTGTGCCGCTGGTGCTTCGTGAGCGGGGTTCCGGCACGCTGGATGCCATTGAGATGGTATTGGCAGAGCAGGGACTGAAGCTTTCTTCGCTGAACGTGCGGATGCACTTAGGCAGTACGGAAGGTATCAAGTCGTTCTTGCGGTGCAGCAACTGTATGGGCATCGTGTCAATCTGTGCCTTAGAGAGGGAACTGAAGGAAGGAGACTTTCAGGTGATTGACATTGAGGGCCTGCAATTCAAGCGGCATTTCTGTTTTGTATCGGCTCAGGGGCAGGAGTCGGATACGGTATTGAATTTTATGCGTTTTGTCCGGCACTTCCTTTCCGGAAAGTAAAGGCCGGACAAAACGTCTCTTTTTATTTCTTCCCGAATTCAGGGTCGATTTTCAGCAGGGCGGTAACGCCGAAGGTGGCCAGTGTGCACACCATAATCCAGATGAAGAACAGCTGGTAGCCTAGGGTTTCTTGCATCCAGCCGGCTATCATGCCCGGCAGCATCATGCCCAAGGCCATGAAGGCGGTACAGATGGCATAGTGCGAGGTCTTGTGTGTGCCGTTGGCAAAATAAATAAGGTAGAGCATGTAGGCCGTGAAACCGAATCCGTAGCCGAACTGTTCCACAAAGATGCAGCTGTTCACGATGATTAAGTTGTCGGGCTGGGCGTAACTCAGGTACACGTAGACAATGTCGGGCAGAGAGATGGCCCATACCATCGGCCAGAGCCAGCGGCGCAGTCCGTGGTGTGCTACGGCAATGCCTCCCAGGATACCTCCCAAAGTGAGACCGACAATGCCGAGCGTTCCTTGGGCAAAGCCTATCTGTGCCGTGGTCATTCCGAGTCCTCCTTGTTCCACCGGGTCGAGCAGGAAGGGAATGCCCATCTTGGCTAACTGTGCCTCGGGCAGGCGGTAGAGCAGCATGAACAGAATGGCGGTAAGCGCCTGTTCTTTCTGGAAGAAGGAACGGAAGGTGAGCAGGAAGTCGGTCAGTATGCTCCGGGCTTCTCCTTGCCGGGCAACCGACGGGCAGTCCTGGTCAGGACGGGGCAGTACGAAGGAATGGTAGAGCCACAGAGCCAGCAGGCAGCCCGCTAACGTGAAGAAGGTGATGCTCCAGGCATACGATGTGCGTCCGGTCATTTCTTCCAGCCAGCCGGCCAGCATAATGAGCAGTCCTTGTCCGGCGATGGTGGCAAAACGGTAGAACGTGCTGCGGATGCCCACGAAGAAGGCTTGCTGATGCGGGGTAAGGCCTAACATGTAGAAGCCGTCGGCGGCAATATCGTGGGTGGCGGAACTGAAGGCTACGAGCCAGAACACCGCCAATGTGGTCTGGAAGAAATGGCTGGTGGGGATGGTGAAGGCAATGCCGGCCAGTCCGGCACCCAGCAGCAACTGGGTAGTGACAATCCACCACCGCTTGGTGCGGAGCAGGTCGACAAACGGGCTCCACAGGGGCTTGATGACCCAGGGCAGGTTCAGCCAGCTGGTGTAGAGGGCCACCTCCGTGTTCGAGATGCCCATTCGTTTGTACATCACCAGCGATAAAATCATCACAGCTACGTAGGGAAGTCCTTCGGCAAAGTAGAGCGAAGGTACCCAGTACCAGGGAGAGCGTGTGCGCATAGTCGTTCATTTTTAGTATAACTTACGGATTTCAGCTCCCCGGTAGTAATGCAGCAGAATCTGGTCGTAGGAATATCCTTTTTCGCCCATCACGGCAGCACCGATCTGACAGAGTCCCACGCCGTGTCCCCATCCGGCACCGGTCAGTTCGAACCATTCGGGTACTCCGTTCACTTCCGGTCCCTTGTCGACTACGAATGCCGAGCTGAACAGGTGGGTAGGTGAGAGGGTGCGGCGTATTTCCAGTTCCTTTCCGATGGTCATTGTTTTCAGGGTTCCTACAATCTTCAGCCGGCTGATACGTCCCGATTTTCCTCGTTCCATGGGGATAAGGTCGAGTATCTCCCCGTAATCACTCTTAGTATGCGTGGCAATCAGTTCGGCCAGTTCGGCTTGTGTGTATCTCACCTTCCAGCGGTAGAAATCGTGTGTCTCCTGGTCGTAGTTGTTGAGTATCTGTGAAAGGATTTTCGGATCAGTGGTGTGGCAGAAAGATTCCGGACGCTGGCGTATCCATCGTTCGGCTTCTTCCTCTTGGGTGAGGTCGGGCAGGGGGGCATCCGTGTCCAAGTCGCGCACGGCACTGAGGTAAGGATAATGCTTGTCTTCCCAGCAGTAGTTGAACTCTTCGGTCACTCCGCCGCAGCACTTCGAGAAACGGGCGTCGCAGATGGCATGCTTGTGCATGAGCACCTGGCCGCGTGTTTCCTTCACGGCTTCCACCACACTCTGGTTGGAGGCACGGGTAATGCCCTGATAGCGCTGGCAATGGTCGTCGGCGCATACGTCGAAGATGGTATGGTCTTCGCGGTCGTACCAGCGGATGTATTCTGTTTCAGTCTTGAGGAAGGGAAAGAAGTTGCTGCCCTGTTTGCTAAGGGCCTTCCGCTTTTCAATCTGTGCTAAAAGCCAGCTTCGTGAGATGACGGCATGGGCTTTCAGAAACTCCAGGGAAGAGGTGGCGTTCATCTCGGACGAGATGACGCTGGTCAGGTAGTCTTCTGCCGGCACCTGGTTGATGGCGGTAATCTTTCCTTCTTCTACCACCAGGCGCAGGGTGCCGAGAAAGGTTTGTGTTTCCTGACGTTCCCAGTGGAAATTGATACCGATGGTTACGTCTTCGAGTGAGAAGGAGGCATCGTCCTCCAACGGGGTGAAGGTCAGTTCCCGGTACATGTTACCGTTCCAGGAAATTCCTCCTTCGTCGAAGGATACACGTTGCTTGCCCGATACGGTTTCTCCTTTGGCCAGAAATTTGGCATTGAGTGTAAAGGCTATTTCAAGGGCATTGACGATGCCCACGTTTATTTCAGGTTCTTTCATGATGCTTAATGTGTTACTTCGTGGTAGATTTGGCGGAGCGTGTCAGCGTCCAGTTTTTGAAAATCTTCTTCGCGGGCCGTCACAAGGATGCCGGCCATATCGAGGGCGCCGGGACTGACTATCAACTGTGCGTCGCCTTCGGCAGTGTAGCACTGCGGACGATGGGCTGTGCGCGGGATGTAGACGGTGACAAATCCGTAGCGCGGGTCATTCCAGGCAAAGAGGTTGTAGCGTGGCTCGGTTTCTCCTTCGTGCAGGGGCAGGCTGTGCAGGTAGCTGTCAATTAGCCGTACACCAGTGGCCAGTCCTCCCTGAGTGATGAAGGCCCGTATCGGACAGAAGTATCCTTCGATGTCGTAGGCGATGCAGGACTTGCCGTCGGAGAGGGGTTCGAAACCTTTTTCTACCGCTGTGCTCATCAGTCTTTCCCATTGGCGGATGAGAGGTACATCTTCCTGGCGTACGGCCTGGAAATGGAAGTGGTCGGGGGCAGAAGCGCCACATTGGGCTCCGTTGTAGAATACGGTGTAGCCGCTGGCAAAGTTCTTCTCCAACCAGTCGACCAGGCGTTCGGGCAACCGGCGCGTAGTCTTGTCGGCCAATGTTTGCCACTGGTGACTTTCCGTGGAGATGGTGAGGTGCCCCGGCAGAATGGGGTAAGGATTCAGTCGCAGGCTGAAAGGTTCGTCCAGCTGGATGCGGACAGACTCTTGCTCTTCCGGCTTGTGGCTCAGACAGAGGAAGCAGGGGCGGGCAGCGATGGAAGCCTTGTCTACTTTGGCACAGGTGGAAACGGCGCGTGCCGGATTGAACTGCACGGTGATGTCGTTCGCACCGAGTGAAAGTGTACGGGTCTGTACATGCGCCAGTGCTTTGTGGTTTTTGCGGGCCAGTGGCCATGTGTCGAGCTGGTGACGGATGAAGGTTTCGGCAGAAGCCGCAAGGGCTGCATCTTCCCATGAGAGAGGGTGACGGAGCAGGGCCTGGCGTTTCCGTATTTCCAGGGTACGCAAGCTGTCCTTGTAGCTGTTGTTCTGGTTCTGCTTCTCAATACTCAGGGCTGCGTCGGAATTGCCTTCCCAGCGACGGCATAAATAAAGTACGTCGTAGATACGTCCGATGCGGTATTCCCGGGAGAAAGCCAGTCCTAACGCATAATCTTCGCCGTAGCTGGTGTTCGGTACACGGATTTTCCGCAGCAGCGGCGTGAAGAAGGCACGCGGGGCTCCCAGTCCGTTGATGCGGAGAGCGTTGTTGTGTCCGTTGGTATCGGTCCATTCCTTGTGGTCGATAACGCCCGGCGGCAGTGTCTCCAGTTGGAAGTTGGTCATGCGGTAAGAGCCGATAACCATGGCGCAGCGCTCCCGGCGGAACTTGTCGACAATGGTCTGGAGGGTAGACGGACTGCTGTACAGGTCGTCGCTGTCGAGCTGCACGACAAAGCGTCCGCAGAGAGGGTGATGCACACCCAGGTTCCAGCATCCGCCGATGCCCAAATCGTCACGTTCGGGAATGAGATGAATCACTTTTTCGTTTCCGGCGTATTGGTCAATGCACTCCGTGGTGCCGTCGGTAGAATGGTTGTCGATGACAATCAGGTTGAACGGGAAGTCTGTTTCCAGTTTCAGTACCGATTCAATGGCGTCGGCAATGGTGCGGATGCGGTTGCGCACGGGGATGATGACCGAAGCCTCGTATGCAAATTCACCTTCCGACAAATCGATTTCGCGCTCCACAGGGGGCAGGAAGGCATGAATATTTTTCAGGTAATAAGTAAATGCTGTTTCCCGTTCCAGTTGTACGCTCCGGTTGCGCGGGTCTACGTAGTCAAACTGTTTTTCGCCCGACAGGCGGGTGTCTTCTTCGATTTCGGTGTAAAGGAACTCACGTATGTGCGTCAGTTCGTATTTCTGTGAAAGTGCCAGTCGCACGGCATACAAGGCAGAATACTGGTATTCGGGCTGGTGGGTGATGGTGTCGAACGCTTCCTGCAAGGCCGCCGTCTTGAAGAGCAGCACCGAGCCGAAGTCAAAATCATCGCGCACGCTTCCCGGCTGGTAGTCAATGACCGGATGAGGTTTTCGTACTCCCTCTGTCACCTGATAATGGTCGGCATAGACCATACCCGATTCCGGTGCGGCTAAATAGTCGCACATGCGTTCCAGTGCCATGTAGCCCATATCTAATGTATGGGGCTTGGTATAAACAAGGAGGTAGGGAGTGCGGGTGAGGGCAAGCATCTGCCGGATGCCTTCGGTATGCTGGAAGGAGAAAGAGGGAAGAAGGTGGCATTTCTCTGTGGGAATGTCTTTGTCCTCCGGATGGTCAGTTAGTAGGAATATCTGGTCTGTTCGGGAACTCTCTGTCAGACCTTTTATGGTTTTATTCAGCTGGTTATCACTTCCATATAAAAGGAAGCAAGTTACTTGGTTATTCATATTTAATACATTTATACGTACAAAGATAGGCAATATATCTTATTTTTTCCCTAACTTTGTACGCTAAATGTGTAGAATATAAGAGTATTATGACGACAAAAACTCCTTTATTGGGGAAATCGCTGAACGAACTGAAAACCATTGTGCAGGATTTGGGAATGCCTAAATTTACTGCCGGGCAGATTGCATCGTGGCTGTACGACAAGAAAGTAGGCTCCATTGAAGAGATGACAAACCTTTCGCTCAAAAACCGTGAGCGGCTGATGGAGAACTACGAGGTGGGATCCAGTGCACCGGTGCATGAGATGCGTTCGGTAGACGGAACGGTGAAATACTTGTTCTGTACGCCCGAAGGTGATTATATAGAATCCGTATATATTCCCGATGACGACCGTGCTACTTTGTGCGTTTCGTCACAGGTGGGATGCAAGATGAACTGTAAATTCTGTATGACCGGAAAGCAGGGATACACGACCAGCCTGACAGCTGCCCAGATTCTGAATCAGATTTATTCGGTGCCGGAACGGGATACGCTGACCAACGTGGTGTTTATGGGCATGGGCGAACCGTTCGACAACCTGGACGAAGTGCTGCGTGCCTTGGAAATCCTGACTGCCGATTATGGCTACAAATGGAGCCCGAAGCGTATCACGGTTTCTACCGTAGGATTGCAGAAAGGACTGGAACGTTTCCTGGAAGAAAGTGACTGCCACCTGGCCATCAGTCTGCATTCTCCTTTCCCTTCCCAGCGCAGGGAACTGATGCCGGCAGAAAAGGCTTTCTCCATTACCGAGATGGTGGAGATACTTCGCCGATATGATTTCAGCAAGCAGCGCCGTCTGTCTTTTGAATACATCGTGTTCAAGGGAGTGAACGACAGCCTGATTTATGCCAAGGAACTGGTGAAACTGCTCCGTGGACTGGACTGTCGTATGAATCTGATTCGCTTCCATGCCATCCCGAACGTGGACTTGGAAGGAACGGATATGGAGTCAATGATAGCTTTCCGTGATTACCTGACACAGCATGGCTTGTTTGCTACCATTCGCGCTTCACGCGGAGAAGATATCTTTGCGGCTTGCGGCATGCTTTCTACCGCCCAGCAGCAGGCAGAGAAAAAAGAGAAAGAAAGTGAAACCTTTTAATACAAGAAACATCATGAAACGAATGACATTTTATCTTGGAATGGCCCTGGTGGTGCTGTCGCTTGCTTCCTGCCGCAACGGAGGGAAGAGTATCATTACTCCGGTGTCAAGCGGACGCCCGTATGAAGTGATGGTGGTGGCCGATGACAAATGCTGGATGAGTCCGGACAGTGCACTGTTTCATGTGCTGGATACGGATGTGCCGGGATTGCCTCAGGCTGAACGCTCTTTCCGTATTTCGCGTGTGCGGCCTGACTTTTTTGACCGTTCGGTACGTTTGTTCCGTAACATCATTATTGTAGATATTCAGGACATCTATACGCAGCCCAAATTCAAGTATACGCGTGATGCTTATTCGTCTCCGCAGATGATTATGACCATTCAGGCACCTAACCAGAAGGAGTTTGCAGACTATGTTTCGAAAAACGGTCAGGTGATTATCGACTTCTTTACCCGTGCCGAAATGAACCGTCAGGTGAAGTTGCTGGAGAAAAAACACAATGAAACACTTTCGACCAAGGTACAGAGCATGTTTGATTGCGACATTTGGATGCCGGTGGAAATGGAATCGTACAAGCAGGGTGAGAATTTCCTGTGGGCTTCGAGCAACCTGAATGACTTGAACTTCGTGATGTATGCTTATCCGTTCCGTGACCACGATACGTTTACCAAAGAGTATTTCATTCATAAACGTGACTCCGTGATGAAAGTCAACCTGCCGGGTGCGCGTGAAGGCATGTACATGGAAACAGCCGATTCCATGTTTGTTGAGACGAGCAACATTGCCGTGAAGGGAGACTATGCATTCGAGGCCCGCGGATTGTGGGAAATGAAGAACGATGCCATGGGAGGCCCGTTCGTATCGCATGTGCGGGTAGACCGTGACAATGCACAGGTTATCGTGGTGGAAGGTTTTGTCTATAATCCGGGCAAGCTGAAACGTGACCAGATTCGCAAGCTGAACGCGGCGTTGTACACACTGAAGCTTCCTTCAGAAAAAGAAGTGTCGGAAATTCCGGTAGACAATTCCATCTCGGAAGAACAAATCAAACAAGAAGCTGAACAGAATAAGCAATAAATATGGAAAATCGTAAAATTAGAGTGGGAATCACCCATGGAGATATAAACGGGGTAGGCTATGAAGTGATATTGAAGACTTTCTCTGACCCCACCATGCTGGAACTTTGTACGCCGGTGGTGTACGGCTCTCCCAAGGTTGCTGCGTATCACCGCAAGGCCATGGAAATACAGACCAGTTTCAGCATTGTAAATTCTGCCGAAGAGGTGCAGGACGGAAGAGTGAACGTGGTGAACTGCATAGAAGAGGAGTTGAAGGTGGAACTGACCAAGCCGACTCCCGAAGCTGGTAAAGCGGCACTGGCTGCCCTGGAAAGAGCTTTGGCCGATTACCAGGAAGGCCTGTTCGATGTGCTGGTGACGGCTCCTATCAACAAGCATACCATCCAGTCGGATGCGTTCCATTTCCCGGGACATACGGAATACATTGAAGAACGTGTAGGTGGAGGACAGAAGGCCTTGATGATTCTGCTGAAAGGTGATTTCCGTGTGGCACTGGTGACAGGCCATGTACCCGTGCGCGACATTGCCGGTGAACTGACCAAAGAACTGATTATGGAAAAGATGGAGATTTTCCATCGTTCACTGAAGAAAGATTTCGGCATCGACAATCCGCGTATTGCCGTGTTCTCACTGAATCCTCATGCGGGAGACAACGGACTGCTGGGAACGGAAGAGCAGGAAGTGATTATTCCGGCCATGAAAGAGATGATAGCTCGCGGTGTGCAGTGCTTCGGACCGTATCCTGCCGATGGCTTCATGGGCTCAGGCAATTATACGCATTTCGACGGTATTCTGGCCATGTATCATGACCAGGGACTGGCTCCGTTCAAGGCACTGGCCATGGATGAAGGAGTGAACTTTACTGCCGGCTTGCCTATCGTACGTACTTCGCCTGCTCACGGTACGGCATACGATATTGCCGGAAAAGGCATTGCTTCGGAAGATTCTTTCCGTCAGGCAGTGTACGTGGCCATGGATGTGTTCCGCAACCGTGCCTGGGAAAGAGAAATCAGTGCCCGTCCGTTGCGCAAGCAGTATTATGAGAAACGAGATGACAGTGATAAACTGAAATTAGACAGTATAGAAGAGGAATAACATGAAGTTTGCAATCATATCAGCCGGGGAAGGTTCCCGGCTGGCACAAGAAGGAGTTCAGTTGCCCAAACCGCTGGTGCAACTGAACGGTATGGCCATGATTGACCGTCTGATTCACATCTTTGCGAAGAACGGAGCAGAAGAAGTGGTGGTCATTATCAATAATGAGGTGGCTTTGACAAAGGAACACCTGAGCAAGCTGGAAAAAACATCGGAAGTGCCTTTGCGGGTTATTGTCAAGACGACGCCCAGTTCCATGCACAGTTTTTACGAACTGAGCCGTTACCTGAAGGACGACCGTTTCTGCCTGACTACGGTCGACACGATTTTCCGGGAAGAGGAGTTTTCACGTTTTATTGACGCTTTCAAGGCTTTTGAAGGGGATGGCATGATGGCCGTCACGGATTACATCGACGACGAAAAACCGTTGTATATCGGTACGGACGAAGACCGCAATATTACCGGTTTCTATGATACTTTGCAGCCTGATACGCGTTACATCTCAGGGGGAATCTATTGCCTGTCGCCCAACTCAATCGTGACATTGGAGAAATGTATGGCGCAGGGCATGTCGCGCATGCGTAATTTTCAGCGTCAGCTGGTAGCCGACGGACTTCGGCTCAAGGCTTATCCTTTCTCAAAAATTTTGGATGTGGACCATGCGGGGGACATTGTAAAAGCAGAGGCTTTTTTGAACGGACAAGATTAAAAACAGAATAAACCAATATTGATTTTTTGCGTAAAATCTAGAAATAAGAATAACAAGATAGAATGTGTAAAAGAGGAGAGAAGATTCGGGTGGTTGGTGTGAGCCGTGGTAATGAATATTCCCCGAATCACGTAGACAATGATGCGGCAATCCTTCGGCTTGCGGCAGAAGCATTGGAGAGAATGGGGTGTGAGGTGACAATTTATCCGGAAAAGGAATTTGTTGCTCAGAAGATAGAGGGTGAGTTTATTTTCGACATGGCCCGCGACCGCGCCACCATTGAGCGGTTGAAAGAACTGGAAGACGAGGGTGCACTGGTGGTGAACTCTGCGTATGGCATTGACAACTGTGTCCGTCAGCAGATGACGGAGTTGCTGGTGGCAAATGAAGTACCGCATCCCCGGAGCTTTATTATTTCTACTGATGAAAAGTTTACTCCTTCCGTGTTCCCTTGCTGGATTAAGCGAGGCAATTCGCATGCCATGGTGAAAGAAGACGTAGTGTACGTGGAATGCCGGGAAGAAGCGGAAGTGGTGATGGCCGATTTCCGGAAACGGAACATTCCGGTGGCAGTAGTCAACGAGCACCTGGTGGGAGATTTGGTGAAGTTCTACGGGGTACAGGGAACAGATTTCTTTTATACCTTCTATCCAACGGAACAATCACACAGCAAGTTCGGACTGGAAGTCATCAACGGAGCCACGAGAGGTTTCCCGTTCGATGTCAAGCAGCTTCAGGCATACGCCAACAAGGCGGCCGAGGTACTGAATGTGCCTGTATACGGAGGCGACTGTGTGGTATCGGCTACCGGTGAAATCCGCATCATTGACTTTAACGACTGGCCCAGCTTTGCCCGTTGCCGTGAAGAAGCCGGACCGGAAATCGCCAAGTGTATCTATAATCGTATTATCCACAAATTAGAAAAATAATGAGTACGGGAAAAAAAGGAGTAGAGGCTTCTTTCAAGTCCATGGATACAGAAGAGTTTCTGGACATCCATTTTAATCGCCCGATAGGTTATGTGTGGGCGTTGTTTTTCCAGCGTTTCGGGATACATCCCAATGTAGTGACCATCTTGTCCATCATTTTAGGAGTAGCGGCAGGAGTGATGTTTTACTATCCCGACATGACGCACACGCTGATTGGTATTTTCCTCTTGATGTGGGCCAACCATTATGATAGTTGCGACGGACAGCTGGCACGTATGACCGGCAAGAAAACCCGCTGGGGACGTATGCTCGACGGATTTGCCGGCGATCTTTGGTTTATTACCATCTATGTCGCTATCTGTCTGCGCCTAATGAACCAGCCGCTTCCTTTCCATCTGGGGGAGGCTTCCGGACAGACCTGGAGCATTTATATCTGGCTGATAGCCTGGTTCTCTGGTACGGTGTGTCATAGCAAGCAATGTACGCTGGCCGATTATTACCGCAACATCCACTTGTTCTTCCTGAAGGGAAAGGCAGGTAGTGAGCTGGATAATTTCAAGCAGCAACGTGAGATTTTCCATAGTCTGCCGTGGAAAGGCAACTTCTGGTGGAAGGCTTTCCTGTATTTCTATGGTAACTATACCCGCAAGCAGGAACAGATGACTCCTAACTTCCAGCGTTTCTACGCCTTTGTGCAGGAACGTTACGGTGACAACATTCCTCAGGAATTGCGCGATGAGTTCCGTGCCCTGAGCTTGCCGTTGATGAAGTACACCAACATCCTGACATTCAATACCCGCGCGATAGCCCTTTACATCAGTCTGCTGATAGGAGAACCGTGGTTGTATTTCATTTTCGAGATGGTGGTGATGACCAGCCTGTTTGTGTACATGCGTCGTCGTCATGAAGCCCTGTGCGCATACCTTTACCATAAATACGCCAAGTGATGAAGGAAAAGTTTCGGAATATATTCTGGTTTTTCGGCATCTTTGCCATTGTAGTTATGCTCTGCACGTTCGACATGGACTATCAGGAGCTGTGGCAGAACTTGCGCAAGGCAGGGGTGTGGTTTCCGGCCGTGATTCTTCTGTGGGTGTTCATCTATTACCTGAATGCCTGGTCATGGTATGTCATTATCCGCGACGGGAAACATGCCAAGGTGCCCTTCTGGAAAATCTATAAGTTGACCGTATCCGGTTTTGCCCTGAACTATGCCACTCCGGTGGGATTGATGGGCGGTGAGCCGTACCGCATCATGGAGCTTACTCCTTACGTAGGTGCCAGCAAGGCCACCTCATCGGTTATTCTCTATGTGATGATGCATATCTTTTCCCATTTCTGGTTCTGGCTGGTATCGGCGGTGCTCTTCGTGATTTTTGAGCCGATGAACTGGGGACTGGGCATCATGCTGGCGGTAGTGGCGTTTGTCTGCCTGCTGGCCATTTATTTCTTTATGAAAGGATACCGTAACGGGATGGCGGTGCGCACGTTCAAGCTGTTGTGTCATGTGCCTTATGTGAAGCGCTGGGCCAGTCGTTTCCTGACAGAGAAAAAAGAATCACTGGAGCGGGTAGACGCACAGATTGCCGAACTGCACAAGCAACGGAAAAGTACGTTCTATGTGGCGCTGGGATTGGAGTTCATGGCACGTATCGTAGGTTGTGCCGAAGTGTTCTTTATCCTGAACATTCTGACCGACCATGTGAGTTTCCTGGCCTGTATCCTGATTATGGCCTTCACTTCCTTGTTTGCCAACCTGTTCTTCTTCTCGCCCATGCAGCTTGGAGCACGCGAGGGAGGATTTGCGCTGGCGGTAGGCGGACTGGCCATTCCGAGTGCGTTTGGCATCTATACGGGACTGATTACCCGTGTGCGTGAATTGATATGGATTGTAATTGGCGTGTTGCTGATGAAGGTCGGCAACGGCACCCCAAATAAGACTAAAGATGAGTAAACTGACAGATGTAAAAGGCGTAATCTTTGATTACGGAGGAACAATCGATACAAACAGCCGTCATTGGGCGGAAGTATTGTGGAGCAAGTATGAAGAGTTTCAGGTGCCGGTGGACAAGGCAAGTTTCCGCGAGGCATACGTGCATGGAGAACGTACGCTGGCCCGTGTGCCACTGGTCAAGCCGGAGCATAACTTCCACGATGTGTTGTGCATCAAGACCGACATTCAGGTGAAGTACCTGGTGGAACAAGGCAAGCTGGACGGAGAAGAAGCCTGCCGGGAAAACTATGCTGAAAAAGTGGCCGACAGCTGCTACCGTTATGTGCTGGACGTATTGGAACGTACCCGTCCCGTAGTGAAGGCACTTTCTGAACGCTACAAGCTGGTGCTGGTATCCAATTTCTATGGGAACATCCAGACCATCCTGAAAGACTTCGGTTTGTTCGACTTCTTTGCCGACATCATCGAATCGTCGGTAGTGGGGGTGCGCAAGCCTGACCCTGCCATCTATCGCCTTGGCGTGGAAGCCATGGGGCTGCCAGCCGAGAATGTGCTGGTAGTAGGAGATTCCTTCTCCAAGGACGTGGTACCCGCAAAAACCGTGGGTTGCAAGGTGGCCTGGCTGAAAGGTGAAGGCTGGGGCAACGAAGAAATAGATGAAACACTTCCGGATGTAATCATCACCGATTTGCCGGAACTCTTGTCGTATGTATAAAGGAGGGGCACGGATGAAGAAAAAAGGAATTGCCCTGGTGGAACGCCAATACCTGTTCCCCTTTGTACTGATTACGTCCCTCTTTTTCCTGTGGGGATTTGCTCATGCCATTCTGGACGTGCTGAACAAGCATTTCCAGGAGTTGCTTACCATTACCCGTACCCATTCGGCCATGATTCAGGCTACGATGTACATGGGATATTTCATCATGGCCATTCCGGCCGGATTGTTTATCAACCGTCACGGATACCGTAAGGGAGTAGTGCTTGGTTTGTTGCTCTACGGAATAGGCTCGTTATTGTTCATTCCCGGACAATATATAGCTTCGTTCAATATGTTCCTGTTCTCGTTATTCGTTATCGGGTGCGGACTAACCTTCCTGGAAACGGCCGCCAATCCGTATGTCACAGAATTGGGAGCACGGGAAACGGCTGCCAGCCGACTGAATTTCGCCCAGTCATTCAACGGGCTGGGATGTATCTTTGCACCGATTCTGACCGGTCTCTTGCTGTTCTCTGACGAAGACAAAGGAGCAAGCGGTAATGTGGCCCTCCCGTATGCCGTAATGGGAGTGATTGTCCTGCTGGCTGCGCTGGCTTTTATGCGCGTACGTCTGCCGGAAATTCCTCATGAAGAAGAGGTGGATAGCGAAGGTCATCGCGTAGGTTTGTGGGCGCATAAGCTTTTTGTGTTCGGACTGGTAGCACTGTTTGCCTACGAGGTATCCGAGATTTCCATCAACAGTTTCTTTATCAACTACGTGACAGAGGTTGGCTGGATGAATGCCCGCGATGCCTCGCTGGTGCTTTCGTTCGGTGGATTGGGACTGTTCATGGTAGGACGTTTCGTGGGAAGCTGGATTATGCGCCGTGTCCGTGCCGAGAAGATGCTCTTCTGGTGTGCTACGGGAACGGTTATCACTACGCTGCTGGTGATTTTGGATTTAGGCTCCGTGTCGTTCGTAGCCCTGCTTTGCGGCTATGCCTTCGAAGCCATTATGTTCCCCACCATTTTTGCCCTCTCCCTGAAAGGTTTGGGCAGCCATACGAAACGCGCCTCTTCCTTCCTGATGATGTCGCCGGTGGGCGGTGCCGTAGGTCCGGTGCTCATGGGACTGGTAGGAGACTACGCCGATATGCACTGGGCGTTCGTTGTACCTTTCGTCGGCTATGTAGTGGTGTGGTTCTATGCCCGCCACATGATGCAGCAGAAAAACTAATGCCACTTTCCTTTACGGAAAGCATATATAAAAGAAGCGCGGAACTCTTCAGTGTCTCCCGACACCATGAGAGTTCCGCGCTTTTGTGGTTATTTCAATTATAGTAAATTATTTGTTAGGAGCCTGAGGACATGCCGGACATGCATTGGGACATCCCGGAGCAGGCATTTTTCCCGGGCGAGGCATGTTGAATACCTTTTCCAGCTGGCGGGCATTCAGGATTTCTGAGCTAATTTGGCATCGTCCAGCATCAGTTGTTTTCCCATACACTGAGCCTGTGCTTCCATACGTTGTTCCGGAGTGAGTTTTACCTTGCAGGGCTTTTCAGCTTTTTCCGGACAAACCTGACGTGCAGCATTTTGTGCCATTACACTTCCAAAACCTAAACATACGGTAAGAATCAATGTAGATAATAAACGAGTTGTTTTCATTGTGGTCAAAATTTAAAAGTGAATAATCATTTTCAGTGCACTTACGGCTTTAAGACAATGAATCCTTCTCGTGGTTTATTATGAAAATACTTTTTTAACATTTTGAGGTTGTAAACCTCTAGAGTGTGAAATTTTATGGCGCAAATTTAGAGAAAATGTAAACTTACTTAGTAAAAAGAGAATTTAGTGAACTCTTGGTTTAAGTATGAAAGAAACGCTTAGGCGTTTGGTCTTAAACGCACTTACGTTTTACCTCAAATGCACTTGCGTTTGAGCTCAAACGTACTTGTGTTTTGGATGAAACGTCAAAGCGTTTTTTGAGTAAAAGAGCAGGATTTACTAAGTGGTTAAAAATCAGATTCTTTTACAATGCGTAGTTTTTCTCCAGTTACCGGATGTACGAACTCCAGCGCGGCGGCATGCAGATACAGACGGTCGGACGGCTGGCCGTAGAGGTCGTCGCCTACAATCGGATGGTTCAGTCCCTCCGGATGGGCAGCATGTACACGGAGCTGATGGGTACGTCCTGTATGCGGATAGAATGTAACTCGTGTGCTTCCGCCTTTGCGTTCCAGTACCCGGTAGGAAGTGACCGCCCGTTTGCCATACTCCCGGCTTACCATCTGGCGCGGACGATCCATCGGGTTCGGACAGATGGGCAGGTCGATGATACCCTCGTCAGTTTCCAGTTCTCCTTCCAACAGGGCTGTGTAACGCTTTTGGATAAGACGCGTTTCGAAGAGTGCCTGAAGCTCCTTGTGCACCTCCTTCGTTTTGGCCGCGAGCAGCAGGCCGGAGGTAGCCATGTCCAGCCGGTGCACGATAAGCGGACCGGTGGCCCTGGGGTAAAGATTGTGCAAGCGCTGTAGAATAGAGTCGAGGTCGTTCTTGCCCGGTACGGAGAGCATGCCTGCCGGTTTGTATACCACCACCAGCCATTCGTCCTCGTAGAGAATCTCCAGTGCTGTCTGGCGGTGCACATCCTCTTCCAGCGGGTTCGGTTCCACGTCCAGTCCCATGAGCATGTGTTTCAGAATCGGTTCACATTTCCCTTTGCACGACGGATAGAAATGTCCTTCGCGGCGAATCTCGTCCTTGGGCGACATGCCCCACCAGAATTCGCCCATGGCCAATGGCTGGATCTGATGCAGGTAAGCATACTGAAGCAATTTAGGAAGCGCGCATTCTCCTGCACCGGCCGGCGGTGTCTTTTGCGGAGTGGAGCGGAAAATCTCGCATAAATCTTTCACTTCCCCTCGTGCGTTGAGCATGCGGAACTGGGCGAACAGACGCATCTGGAGAGCCGCCGAACGGGTTTTCCGTTCGTGGCGCAAGGCCTGAATCTCTTGCTCGAATGCCTGAAAAGCCTCTCCGGCCGCTTGTATCTTCTCTTTCAATCTCCGTTCCAACCGTTTGAACTCCGCTTTCTGAAACTGGCTTTCGCGCGACATTGTTTCTGCTTCTTCGGGTGAAACGCCTTCCTTCCGACGTTGTTCACGGAGGGTTTTCGCCTCTTTCAGCTTCTGTTTTTCAGAAGCCAGCGTGGCTTGTGCTTCTTCTTCCGACTTCTTCCATTCTTCCCGTGCCGAGCAGTATACCTCGCTGGCTTCCATGGCGGCAATCCGGTGGTTGATGCCGGAAATCTCCGCTTCCTCGATACGGAAAAAGCCGTCGGGTTGCAGGAGGTCGTACACTGGTGGTACGAAAAACGCATGGTGGTTGCTTCCGGCCAGGTTGCCCGAAAAAGCAGCCAGATAGCCCAGTTTTCCTTCGGAATCCTTTATTACCAGTACCCCGAACATCTTTCCCTGACGAAGTTCCTCCTGCCAGTCGTCTCGTGTGAGCAGGTACTGACGTACCTCATCAGCCGCCAGTCGGGTGAGCGGGTGAGGGGTGTAGTGGAAAGGAAAAGTGAAGGCTTTCGGTAAGGTGATGCCATCAGTCGGGGTGTGGAAGGTATGTATCATGGCGAAATATTGAGTTCGTTTTTATTGCAGGGGCAAAGGTACGAATAAAATGGCTTCTATAGAAATGAAGGTATATATATCCTAATATGATGTATCTTATGACTGTTTTTGTACAATGGTTAGAAGAAAAATGTATTTTTGTAAATGCTGTAGTGTACATGAACTCAATAGTTCGTTAAAAATTCGCCAAGCCTAAGCGGCTCTGGCAGTAAATAAAATGAGTTCTTTGAAAAGTTTGTCAATAACTTGCGGGTCTGGGCTAATCCCAAACACGCAAATAAATCGTTCAAGCATATAAGCATTGTGTATGAAAGACTTGCAGGAGGATATGGAATAGGTTATTCCGGGCCTCTTACATGCCGCTTTGGCCAAGTTGACAGCAGCAAGCGATGCATTGAAGTGAAAATCCAATTTCCTGAAGTCGGCAGACTGGCAGCTGGTGATTCCTGCATGCTGCTTGCCATCTCTAAAGCAAAATTCCAACTGGAACCTGGTTCTGTAATAATCCAGCACCTCGCGTCCATCCATGGAATCGTCTGTAGAGAAATAAAGTTGCCACTTGTCTGTTCTTCCGTCCATCGGATACCAGATGGCTAAGGAAACATACCTTTTGAAAGCTTTAGCATAAACCCTCAATCCGTATAGCTTTCCTTTGTTCACCTCGTATTCCTTGCACCGGGTCAAATCCAGATTGGCAAAGTCAATCCTGCCGTCAAACCACTTGGGATGACCATGAATAATTTCATGGTGTCCATGAATGCTTTTTCAAAAGGTTTGTGTATATTCGCTACTGATTTGAGAGCCGACAGGCACTCGGATTGGTATTGCATAAGGAGTGTTTCTTTAGCCATAATCAGAAGAGTTCAGAGACTTCTAATTTACTAAGAAATAACGAATTATGCAATACTTTTCCCCTTTATTATCAGCAGGTTAGCTCTCTTTTTTCAGCACATTTCTTCATGCTTAACCATTCGTTTTTGACAACATTTCAATGACCTCTTTAGTGTTTCCGAACCAGCTTTTGCCGGTTCTATTGTTTAACTTTTAATCTTTCGGTAAAAATTTGCCGAAGTATTGTAATTATTTCCGCCAAAAGTTTTATTTTTGCAATGTCTATCTTGCTAAAAGCCTAATGAATACAGCAAAGTAGACGCATATACATAAAAGGCGTAACTGTACGCTTTGGATTTGACTGTGTAGAATTCTCGCAAAGTTCAACGGTAAGTCAAGAACAAAGCAACGGGAACGCCTCATGAGGTGTACTATATACTCTCATTACTCCATGCCATACACAGCAGGGAGAAAGGGAAGGTTATATACATGCACTGACGTGGGGCTTTCAGCGTTGCTCGTTTCGACTTACCGGGCAATGCGAGAAGCCTTACACAGTGAAGCGAGTGACAGATTAGCTCCACGTTCTTTTATGCGTACGCAGAAAAGGTATAAATTTAAAATGTCACTGGAGCTATGACACATGACTGTTATGAAAAATCACATCTATTGCAAAAGAATTAAGGCCTACATTGCTGTTTTTTCTTTGAGCATTTTATGCTCCAGTTGTGGAACTCTTTTTTGCACAAAAGGAGAAGTTCCTGCATTGACTATCACTTCGTCCGTTCCTAATGCCGAAGTATATTTAAATGGAAGATATGTTGGGCAAACACCATATAGCCATTTTGGCGAAACAGTTAATGTCAAAAAAATCACAGTCAAAAAAGATGGATATAAATCTCAATCCCAAAAGCCAAGAAAATTGAAAGGATGGGCTTATGTTAACTTTGTGCCATGGCCTATGTGGAACTGGATTTGGGGATATTTTCTTGATAGAAGCAAATCTAAATGTTGGAAATACAAAAGTGATGTATTCCATTTTGAACTTGAAGAAAAATAAAAAGTTACTTATGAGATTTCTTGTATTTTCTTTAGTCACAGTACTATTCACCATTTCTATTTATAGTCAAACGACCAATTTTAATAGTGCTTGGTCTACAGGCTCTTCCGTACAATGTGGACGATTAAAATCTATAGAGATTAGGAATGACGGAGTTATAGCCACAATTGAGGTAAAAGCTCTTAAAGCTTTAAAGCGATTGGAAATTTTTAGTACATCCAATACATACATTCTATCAGGCAACACAAGATTGCTCCAATTATCTGGTCTTATTACAGACAGAGGAATTGTCAATTGTGGTTACGGTACTAATTGGGGGTGGAATAATGTCCCATTAGGTGCCATTCAAAGCTATCAACTTTTTTTCAAAGGGACTCTGCCATCTGGTACATCAACTATCTCTATAGTTGATTATGGAGACTATAATGGAGCACATGGCTATTGTTTCAACAATTATCAAATCAACAATCCGAGAAGGAACTATCTACCCTATCAAAGCGAATTTACAGTCAAACAACATATTGACCAAAATAACGATGGAGTTTGCGGTATATATGAACCCATAGATGACACTGGAGCCAAATTGGCTTGCGTAAAAAAAGGGAATGAATATTGTTTAATCTACCTATCTTCACCAGCCAATTATCCCGGAAAAAGCCTTTGGCAAATAGGAGACATAAAAGCAACTTTACGAATGACAGCTTCAGGTTTGATGAAAGCAGACTGGTATAGGTCTGATAAGTCCGCGATAACATCTTATGTTGCATTTGACGGCGTTTCTATGACAGCGGTAGATAATACAGGAGAAACAAAATATCTGAAAACTTATCCTGTAAGTTCTCCTACAATTGGATCTAATGGAAGTCAAGAGGTCAGTGAGTGGTCAGGAACAGGATTTGCATTAAACAACGGATATATTGTGACTAATTTTCATGTTGTAGAAGACGCTTCTGAAATTACTATTCAAGGAGTTAATGGTAGTAGTTTCGAATACAAAGCATCAGTCATTGAAGTTGATAAAAAGAACGACTTAGCTCTAATAAAAATCACAGATTCACGTTTTAAAGGCTTTGGAAATATTCCTTATGCAGTAAAAGAAACTACATGTGATGTGGGAGCGGATATTTTTGTATTAGGCTATCCACTAACAAGCTATATGGGAGAGAAAATAAAGTTAACAAATGGGATTATTAGTTCTAAAAGCGGCTTTAAGGACGATATAACTACTTACCAAATTTCAGCACCAGTACAACCAGGGAATAGTGGTGGTCCCATGTTTGATAAAAATGGGAATGTTGTTGGTATAGTTAATGCCGGTATTCCTGATGCGGATAATGTTGGATATGCAATAAAAACAACTTACCTGTTTAATCTGATAAAAAGCTCTGTGTCAGCATCCGTAATTCCTAACAACAATATAGTTGCAGGAAAATCTCTACCAGAAAAAGTGAAGATTCTACAGAAATACGTATTCTACATTAAATGCAAATAACTCTGTGAACCCAAGAAAAGGTTCCCTTAATGGTAAAATTCACAGTTAAAGAAGTAAGCATTCTATTTTCCGCCTTGACACGCATGCTCCCTAAACCTACTTTTGCGCCGTAACCCTTAAACAACAATGATTATGGCAAAAGAAAAAGTAAACTACCAGGAGG
>NZ_JBBKBF010000065.1:0-20547 GCF_037892625.1 Phocaeicola sp. ICN-14070
GATATATGCCTTTAGAAGTATAAAAAACGGGCTTTTAAGGTAAAAAAAAAAGATTTTGGTTTTGTTGTTTATTTTTAATCATTAAATTTGAGGGGAAATAAAAGTAACATTTTTTATGACGAGTATTAATTTATAACCTTAATATACAACTATGAGTTATTTACGATTTGACAAGACGATAATGACAAATCTGGAAGAAACTCTAACTAGAGAAATTCTTCGTACGAATCGCTCGGGGGCTTATCATTGTTCGACAATTGTAGACTGTAATACGCGTAAGTATCATGGGTTGCTTGTGATACCTGTACCGGAGTTGGACGATGAAAACCATGTATTACTTTCTTCATTGGATGAAACTGTTATCCAACATGGGGCTGAGTTTAATCTTGGCTTGCATAAATATGGAGGCGACAATTTCAGTCCTAGAGGACATAAATACATTCGCGAATTCGAGTGTGAGAAAGTTCCGACGACTATTTATCGTGTAGGCGGTGTTATTTTAAAGAAAGAGAAGTTATTTGTACATCATGAAAACCGTATTCTGATAAGGTATACGTTAGTTGATGCACATTCTGAAACAATTCTTCGTTTGCGTCCTTATTTGGCTTTCCGTAGTGTAAGACAATATACGCACGAAAATGCACAGGCCAGTCGCCATTATGATGTGGTAGAGAACGGAATAAAGACATGTATGTATCCTGGATATCCGGAACTCTACATGCAGTTGAGTAAGGAAAATCAATTCTGTTTCCAGCCCGATTGGTATAGAGGCATTGAATATCCGAAAGAACGTGAACGCGGATATGATTTTAATGAAGATTTGTATGTGCCTGGTTACTTTGAGATTAGTATTAAGAAAGGGGAATCTGTTACTTTCTCAGGTGGCGTGACACCAATTGAAACTACTTCTCTTAATGCCTTGTTCGCAGCAGAAATGGAACAGCGAACTCCTCGTGATAACTTCAAAAACTGTCTTATTAATTCAGCTCATCAGTTCCTTAACAAGCAGGACGGTGAATCGTACATTTTAGCCGGGTATCCTTGGTTTAAGTGTCGTGCCCGTGACATATTTATTTCACTTCCTGGACTTACTCTTTCCATTGGTGAAATTGGTAAGTTTGAAATGATTATGGAAACGGCCTTAAAGGCTGTTTATGCATTCATGGAAGGTAAGGACTCTCATTTGAAGGTGACAGAGATAGAACATCCTGATGTGTTGTTATGGCTGGTATGGACTATACAGCAATATGCCAAGATGGTGTCATGGGATGAAGCGCGAGTAAAATATGGTAAAGCCTTGAAGGATGTGATGGATTATCTGGCAGGTAATCATCATCCTAATTTGAAAGTTCATGAGAACGGATTGGTTTGTACAAACGGAAGAGACAAAGCTGTTACATGGATGAACTCTACTGTAAATGGTCGTCCGGTAGTTGCTCGCACAGGATATGTGGTGGAATTTAATGCTTTGTGGTACAATGCACTTTGCTTTGTAGCTGATTTATTGTCTTCAGACAATGGTTTTGTAGATTATCTGCATCAGTTCTCCGATAAAGTGTCTCAGTCATTTGTGCAGACCTTCCTGAATGAATATGGCTATTTGCTTGATTACGTAGATGGCGATATGATGGACTGGAGTGTTCGTCCGAACATGATTTTTGCGGCAGCCTTTGATTATTCTCCATTGGATTCCAAACAGAAGAAAGGTGTTGTAGACATCGTAACAAAAGAATTGCTGACACCTAAAGGCATCCGTTCGCTGAGTCCGAAGAGTGGTGGTTATAATCCTAACTATGTAGGTCCTCAGCTTCAGCGTGATTATGCTTACCATCAGGGTACCGCATGGCCATGGCTGGAAGGTTTCTATCTGGAGGCTTATTTACGTATCTATAAACGGAGTGCAATTTCATTTGTAGAACGTCAGCTTATCAGTTATGAAGATCAGATGACCTGTCATTGCATCAGTTCTATTCCTGAATTATTTGATGGAAATCCGCCATTCCAGGGTAGAGGTGCTGTTTCATTTGCAATGAATGTGGCCGAAATTTTGCGTACATTGAATTTGTTGGAGAAATATAACAATCAATAAAGAGGAGGGGGTTATATGAAAGTTTTGATGTTTGGTTGGGAATTTCCTCCTCATATCTTAGGAGGATTAGGTACAGCCAGTTATGGATTGACTCATGGACTTGCTCAGCAGGAGGATATGGAAATTACTTTCTGTATTCCGAAGCCCTGGGGAGATGAGGACCAAAGTTTTTTACGTATCATAGGAATGAACAGTGTACCTATTGTATGGCGTGACGTACAATGGGATTATGTAAAAGATAGAGTGGGACATTATATGGATCCGCAGCTTTATTATGACTTGCGTGACCATATTTATGCAGATTTCAATTATATGCATACCAATGATTTGGGTTGCATGGAGTTTTCTGGAAGATATCCGGATAATCTGCATGAAGAAATTAATAACTATTCTATTGTAGCCGGTGTGGTGGCTCGTCAGCAACAGTTTGATATTATTCACTCGCACGACTGGTTGACTTATCCGGCTGGTATTCATGCTAAGCAGGTTTCTGGAAAACCGCTGGTTATCCATGTACACGCTACAGACTTTGACCGAAGCCGTGGTAATGTGAATCCTACTGTTTACTCCATTGAAAAGAACGGTATGGACCATGCTGATTGCATCATGTGTGTAAGTGAGTTGACACGTCAGACGGTTATTCACAAGTATTATCAGGATCCTCGCAAAGTATTCACCATGCACAATGCGGTATCTCCGCTTCCAAAAGAAATACAGGATATTCAGGTTAAGAAGAATCCGAAAGAAAAGATTGTTACTTTCTTGGGACGTATCACCATGCAGAAAGGTCCGGAATACTTTGTGGAAGCCGCTGCTATGGTATTGAATCGCACCCGTAACATTCGTTTTGTAATGGCTGGTAGCGGTGATATGATGAACGCCATGATTCGTCTGGCAGCAAAAAGAGGTATAGCCGACCGTTTCCATTTCCCAGGATTCATGAAAGGCAAGCAAGTATATGAAGTGCTGAAGATGAGTGATGTGTATATCATGCCGTCAGTGTCTGAACCATTTGGTATTTCACCACTGGAAGCTATGCAATGCTGCGTGCCGACAATCATCTCCAAACAGTCTGGTTGTGCCGAAATTCTTTCGAAGTGTATTAAAACAGACTATTGGGATATACATGCAATGGCAGATGCCATTTACTCTATCTGTACCAATGATTCACTTTATGAGTATCTCCGCGATGAAGGAAAGAAAGAAGTGGACGGCATTGTATGGGAGAAGGTCGGCGTGAAGATTCGCGCACTTTATGAGCAAGTCTTAAAAAATTATGGTAAATAAAACTGCAAAACAATATGAAAACAATTTGTCTTTACTTTGAAATACACCAGATTATTCATTTGAAACGTTATCGTTTCTTTGAAATCGGTTCAGAACATTATTACTACGATGATTATGCCAATGAGCAGGGTATGAATGAAGTGGCCGAACGTTCCTATATACCGGCCCTGAGAACCCTGATTGACATGGCAAAAGCAAATAACGGCGCATTTAAAGTAGCCTTGTCTATTTCAGGTGTAGCTTTGGAACAATTGGAAATCCACGCTCCGGCTGTAATAGAGTTGTTGCATGAGTTGAATGCCACGGGTTGCTGTGAATTCCTTTGCGAGCCTTATTCACATGGATTGTCTTCATTGAAAAATGAAACTTGCTTCTGCGAAGAAGTGGAACGCATGCGTGTGAAGATTAAAGACTATTTCGGACAAGAGCCTAAGGTATTCCGTAACTCCAGCTTGATTTATGACAATGAAATTGGTGGTATCGTAGCAGGTATGGGATTCAAGGGTATGCTGGCAGAAGGTGCTAAGCATGTGTTGGGATGGAAGAGCCCTCACTATTTGTACCACTGTGCCGAAAATCCGAATCTGAAACTGTTGCTGCGTGACTTTAAGTTGTCTGACGATATAAGCTTACGTTTCTCTAATACAGAATGGAGCGAATATCCGTTGTTTGCAGATAAATATATTGGCTGGATTGCTTCTCTGCCGGAAAACGAACAGGTTATCAATATCTTTATGGAATTGTCTGCTTTGGGTATCTTCCAGCCGCTGTCTTCCAATATTCTGGAATTCCTGAAAGCATTGCCGGAATGTGCTAAGCAGAAAGGCATTACCTTCTCTACTCCGTCGGAAATCGTAACGAAACTGAAATCAGTCGATATGATTGATGTGCCTTATCCAATGTCATGGACTGATGAAGAACGTGATATTAGCCCGTGGTTAGGAAATGTGATGCAGCGTGAAGCATTTGATAAGTTGTATAGCGTAGCAGAACGTGTACACTTGTGCTCTGACCGTAGAATCAAACAGGATTGGGATTATCTGCAGGCAAGCAATAACTTCCGTTTCATGACTACCAAGCAAATGGGCGTATCGTTGGATCGTGGTATTTATGATTCACCGTATGATGCTTTCACAAATTACATGAATATCCTTGGTGACTTTATTGCTCGTGTAAATTCATTGTATCCTGTAGATATGGAAGATGAAGAATTGAATTCTTTGTTGACAACCATACGTAATCAGGAAGAGGAACTGGTACAATTGAATGATCAGGTAAAGCATTTACAGGCCTTGGTTAAGGAACAATCCGAGAAAGAAAAGGCTCCTGCTAAAAAAGCTCCTGCCAAGAAAACAACTGCTGCCAAGAAGACTACTACAGCTAAGAAATAAAGCTTGAGATAGAGGCATAAAAAAAAATCCGGAAGTTTTTACTTCCGGATTTTTTTATATTCTTATTTCTTTATTTATTGAATTTCGGTTTGGTATAGATAACTTCCATCTTGATTTTTTCTCCTTCTTCGCCACCTATGAGTTTGGCTGAGTTCACTTCCAGATCGTGCGACAAACCGATGGTGTTTCCTTGAGAGTCTGTTTCGGTTTTTACCGGAATCAATACCATGGTATTGTATTTATCCCATCCTTCAGCCGGTTCTTCTTTGGTTCTCATATTGCTGAAAATCTGGCTGATCAAGCGGTTCACCTGTGAAAATGAATAGGAATTAGTTGTGCTGCTGTAAGAGCCTAAGAAGGTTGTTTTGCTGTCGTAATTCTTTCTTTGCTCAAAGAAATCGTTTACTTCATTCTTACGAATGAGCAGCAGATACTGTGGCGTTCCCATTTTGTAAGGATTATTTTCTGAGTTTTCGCTCACATTCTTGTACTTAGTAAATGACATAGAAACGGAGTTCAAAGTATCATTACCCAATGCCTCATACATTTCCTGTAAGGGTAGTTCTACTTCCGTGCAAAGTCCGGTAGGAGTTTTCAGATAGGTATGAGCTTTTTCTTCAGCAAGTCTGTTTAACGCATCTTCAGAATTGTCCAGACGCGTAGACATAAATACTTCGTTAGTTGCCGCAAAAGGAATTGAAGTATAAACGGTGGAGTCAACAACACCAGTAGAAGGTCTTTCAACCAAATATTCAACCTTCATGCGCAACCAGATATCTCCAATGTATAGAATTGAACCTTCTCCTCCTGTGTTATGTACATAAAATCCGTGCAATACATTATGGATAAAAGCATTAGCATCTTTGAAGTTGTTCTTGTCTTCTTTATATTTTGCTAATAAGTATTCACTGAATGTACCAGTCTTTTGCTCGTCTCCAATGTTCCATGTACTCTTTTTATCCAAGTCGATAACCAGAGGGGGATAATATCCGTTGGCACTTTTGATGGAGTCTATTTCAGCATCTGTCCATGAGTTGTCACGAACGGCATATTCTTGCTCAGCCAAAGGTAATCCGTTGGCATTGTAGAAATCTTCAGGCTTATAGGACGTATAATATAAATCTAAATCTTCTCCATTGTCATCAATTGCTTTTTTCAATACGTCCACTCTCACTTTCATCGGAGCTAAAGAATCACCAAAGAAACTGGCATACGATAATTCCAATGTAGTTGCCACAATTTTTTGAGTGGTTTCCGGAAATTCAAAATCTTCCGTGCAATTGATTTGTGTGATAAAATCGGTGGTATACGTTCCGAAATCCGGATCGGTGAATTTGCCCAAGTATGCGCTACTTGTACGGGAGAATACTCCGTTCGGGTTCAGGTCTGTATATTTCAGGGTTTTGGTAGTGGCCTCAAAAGTTTGAGCCGATGCAGTAATTTCATCTGCATCTGCCACGAATTCACCGACACCTGTAGTGGTATCATCACAACTGTAGAGTGTGGCTGCAAGTCCGATTGCTGCCAAGAACTTAAGTTTCATTTTCGTCCTTTTTTATGTATTCATATTTATTCGGAAACGAATACCTTGTCATAGAATGCGTCACACGCATCTGCATAGGCATCGCCCGAAGCGTATTCAAGTACCGGAATGTTCAGACTTCGTGCGTAGTCGAGTACATTCTGGTTTACAGTTTCGTCATTTTGAATCACTCCGTCAGAGTAAGCTACTGCTAACTTGCAGAGTTCCTCATAGTTTGCCGGCGACTTCATCATGCTGACATCTTCAGGAGTTACTTCTCTGAACAGCACTTGTTCGGCAAAGTTGGGAGCTAAGTTCGAATTAAATCCTTCCTGATAAAGTGAGAAAATCACCTTTGAATCACGGAAAGAAGGTTCATCGTAATATGCTTTTTTAATATAAAGAGGAACCATCGCACTCATCCATCCGTGACAGTGAATCACGTCCGGACACCAGCGCAGTTTCTTGACAGTTTCCAGCACACCACGGGCATAGAAGATGGCACGTTCGCCATTGTCTTCGTATTCCTTCCCGTTTTCATCGCATGTCATCTGGCGATGCAGGAAATAATCATCATTATCAATGAAGTACACTTGTCTGCGTGCAGCCTGAATGGATGCCACCTTGATAATCAGCGGATGATCCGTGTCATCGATAATCAGATTCATTCCTGACAGGCGGATAACCTCATGCAATTGGTTTCTGCGTTCGTTCACGATGCCCCATTTGGGCATGAATGTTCTGATTTCGCGGCCTTTGTCTTGTATGGCTTGCGGTAAATTCTGGCCGATTAATGCCAGGTTACTTTCGGGTACGTAGGGAGTAATTTCTTGTGTAATGAATAAAACTTTTTTCGCGCTCATTGTATTATAGTTGCTCTTAACGACTGGCAAAGATACAAAAAATACACCAATGAAGCGAACCGACAGCCGTTTATAAATCCTTATAGTATGTTAATGTATTGATAAACAGTGCACTATAATGGTATTTGTTCTACCCTCCAAATAGGATAAATTCGCTAAAAGCCAAAAGAATTTTCCGTTTCCGTTTCTTTATGTGCTAAATAAATAGTTACTTTGCAGCCGTTTTCTGAATTTATGATTAAAAACAGGAATAAGAGATGAAGTTAATTCAAACTATCAGTGAGCTTCGCGCCGAACTCGATGCTTTCCGTAAAGAAGGAAAGACTATCGGTCTGGTTCCGACGATGGGAGCTTTGCATGCGGGACACGCTTCGTTGGTGAATCGTGCCGTAGCTGAGAATGATGTAGTGGTAGTCAGTGATTTTGTGAACCCTACACAGTTTAACGACCAGAATGACCTTTTAAAATATCCGCGCACACTGGAGGCGGATTGTGCCTTATTGGAGAAATGTGGAGCTACGTTAGTTTTTGCTCCTTCTGTAGAAGAAATTTATCCTGAACCGGATACCCGTCAGTTCAGCTATGCGCCGCTGGATACGGTAATGGAAGGAAAATACCGTCCGGGACATTTCAACGGAGTTTGTCAGATTGTCAGCAAATTATTTTTGATGGTGGAACCTGACCGTGCTTATTTTGGTGAAAAGGATTTCCAGCAGCTGGCCATTATCCGTGAAATGGTACGCAAGTATCCTTTTAACATCCAGATTGTAGGATGTCCGATTGTACGTGAAGAAGACGGTCTGGCATTGAGCAGTCGTAATGCGCGTCTTACGGCAGAGCAGCGGAAGGAAGCCTTGCAGATTTCGAAGGCATTGTTTGCCAGTGTAGATTTCAGCAAGTCACGTGTTTTGCTTGAAACCAAGCAGTTTGTAGAAGACTGTATCCGTCGTGCACCGGGACTGAAACTGGAATATTTCGAGATTGTGGATGGCAATACGCTTCAGCCCGTGAAAGCATGGGACGAAAGCAATTACATTGTAGGTTGTATTACGGTATATTGCGGTGAAGTACGTCTGATTGATAACATTAAATATAAAGGATAACGGATGATGATGATTGAAGTGTTGAAGTCGAAGCTTCATTGCGTAACGGTGACAGAAGCGAACCTGAACTACATGGGCAGCATTACGATTGATGAAGATTTGATGGATGCGGCCAACATGATTGCCGGTGAGAAGGTACAGATTGTGGACAATAACAACGGTGAACGTTTTGAAACCTATATCATTAAGGGTGAACGTGGCTCAGGTTGTATTTGTCTGAACGGAGCGGCAGCCCGCAAGGTGCAGGTGGGCGATGTGGTGATTATCATGTCGTATGCCTTGATGGACTTTGAGGAGGCCAAGACTTTCAAGCCGACCGTGGTATTCCCGGATACAGCAACAAATCGTCTGTTGTAATTGAATTAGATAAGTTGATGAAATAAATAAAGGGTGCTGGAGGAAGATGAGAAATCTCTTTCCGGCACCCTTCGTTTTGGTATATTCTAAACGTTTTTCGCTTACGAAAAAACGCAAGTACGTTCGTACTAAAACGCCTTTGCGTTTGAATCAAAACGTACTTGCGTTTAGGATAAAACGTCTTTGTGTTTTCTTTCAAACGTACTTGCGTTTTGGGAGCGTGTCAAAAATTACACTTGAGGCACGTCCTGCAAGCTGTTTGCTATGTCTTCTTCGCTCAGTGAATAGTTGGTCAGGTTGCCCGACAAGTATTGGTCGTATGCACTCATGTCTATCAGACCATGACCGGACAAGTTGAACAGAATTACTTTTTCTTCACCTGTTTCCTTGCATTTTTCTGCTTCCTGAATAGCAGCAGCAATAGCATGGCAAGATTCCGGAGCTGGAATGATACCTTCAGCGCGGGCAAACAGACAGCCGGCCTTAAATGTGTCAAGCTGCTGTATGTCTACCGCTTCCATCAAATTGTCTTTCAACAGCTGAGAAACGATGACACCTGCACCGTGGTAGCGCAGACCACCGGCATGGATATTGGCAGGTGTAAAGTTGTGTCCTAAGGTAAACATCGGCAGTAGCGGGGTGTAGCCGGCTTCATCACCGAAGTCATATTCAAATTTACCTCTGGTCAGTTTGGGGCAAGATGCCGGTTCGGCTGCGATATAACGTGTCTTCTTTCCTTCCAGAATGGTGTGACGCATGAACGGGAAACAGATTCCACCGAAGTTGGAACCTCCTCCGAAGCATCCGATAATCATGTCTGGATATTCACCGGCCATTTCCATCTGCTTTTCAGCTTCCAGCCCGATAACCGTCTGGTGCAGGGTTACGTGGCTCAGCACGGACCCCAGTGTATATTTACAGTTTGGTGTGGTGCGTGCCAGCTCGATAGCTTCCGAGATGGCAGTACCCAGTGAACCCTGATGGTTCGGATATTTGGTCAGGATATTTTTTCCTGCACGGGTAGACATGGAAGGAGAAGGAGTTACCTGTGCGCCGAAGGTCTGCATGATGCTGCGGCGATAAGGCTTCTGTTCGTAACTGATTTTTACCTGATATACGGCAGCTTCCAGTCCGAACACCTTCGCGGCATACGACAAGGCAGCTCCCCATTGTCCGGCACCTGTTTCAGTAGTGATGTTCGTTACGCCTTCTTTCTTGCAGTAGTAAGCTTGTGCCAGTGCAGAGTTCAGTTTGTGTGAACCGATAGGGCTGACACTTTCATTCTTGAAATAGATGTGTGCCGGTGTACCCAGTGCTTTCTCCAGTCCGTAAGCACGTACCAGCGGGGTGCTGCGGTAGTATTTGTACATTTCCCGTACTTCTTCCGGAATTTCAATCCACGCATCAGTCTGGTTCAATTCCTGATGGCAGAGTTCCTTGGCGAAGATAGGGTAGAGGTCTTCCGGTTTCAACGGTTCTTTTGTAGCCGGGTTCAGTGGAGGCATGGGTTTGTTGACCATGTCGGCTTGAATGTTATACCAGTATTTTGGTATTTCATCTTCAGGTAAGATGAATCTTTTCTGTCTATTACTCATAATTGCTTACTATTTTTAAGTTTTCGTCAAAAATATGGAAATAAATGATAACAAACAACTCATTTTGCTTTTTTTCTTATCTGTTTTCTTACTGAATAGAATCTTGTGGTAGATTTCTCCTTTCTTTGTCGCATAAGTATATGGATTTTTCCATACATTTGTAAATACATTCATTCACTATAATATGGATTATTGGGAACGACTTTTTTTATATAATAAGAAACTGCTTATGCCGCGTGTAAACCAGCTGCTTAACTGGGTGATGGGGATTAATTTTCTGTGCGGCATTGTCTTTTTACTGACCATTGTGTATGAATATGGATTCAGGATTTCTGCGGCGGAGTATAATCTGATACATACGGTCTATCATACGGTATGGGTCATCTTTTTAGTTACAACAACGATACAGATTGTCTTTCGTCAGGAAGATTCCTCGTTTAAGTTTACTCCGTGGACATGGATTCTTACCATACTGCTTTATCTGACCTTGCTCCCTGTGGTATTCAAAAAGCCGGAGGAAACGACTGGGGTATATTGGGTATGGGTGTTCTTTCATCATGCTTATTATAAGGGAACTATCCTGGTGCTGCTTTCCTTCTCCCAGCTTTCGGGCATTCTGGTGCGCTTGCTGGGCAAACGTACCAATCCGTCGTTGATTCTGGCAGGCAGTTTTCTGGTGTTTATTTTGTTGGGTACTGGGTTGTTGATGCTTCCTCGGGCTACCTATCACGGCATTTCGTTCATGGATGCCCTGTTTACAGCTACGAGTGCGACGTGTGTCACAGGGCTTGTTACCGTAGATGTGCCTTCCACCTTTACGCTGGAGGGACAAATCCTGATTATTCTCCTGATTCAGATAGGCGGACTCGGGGTGATGACGCTGACAAGTTTCTTCGCCATGTTTTTTATGGGAAATACCTCGCTTTATAATCAGCTGATGGTGGGCGACATGATCAGTTCCAACTCCTTGAATTCGCTATTGTCTACCTTATTATATATATTGGGCTTTACGCTGGCGATAGAAGGAGTTGGTATGGTGGTTATCTGGCTAAGTGTGCATGGCACGTTGGGAATGACCTTGCAGGAAGAACTCTTCTTTTCTGCCTTCCATTCCGTGTCAGCCTTTTGTAATGCAGGTTTTTCCACCTTGCCCGGTGGGATGGGCAATCCGGCCGTCATGCAGGGACATAATCTGCTTTACATCACTTTGGGATTGCTGATTGCATTGGGAGGCATCGGATTCCCGATATTGGTGAATTTGTACGAAACGGTGGCGTATTACCTGCAAGCCGGAAAATTCTGGCTGTTGCGTCGTTCCGGAAGATTCCGGAAAAAAGTACACCTGTATAATTTGAATACGAAGATTGTGCTGGTGGCTACTGTCTTTCTTTTAATAGGTGGTACATTGGCCATTGCTGCCCTGGAGTGGAACCATTCTTTTGCAGGCATGCCGGTGGCAGACAAGTGGGTGCATGCTTTCTTTAATTCCTCTTGTCCGCGAACTGCCGGTTTTGCCAGTGTGGGGCTGACCTCCTTGTCTACACAAACCTTGTTGCTCATGGTGGTGCTGATGATGATAGGAGGGGGCACGCAGTCTACGGCCGGTGGGGTAAAAGTCAACGTATTTGCGGTGGTCTTGATTAATTTGTGGGCCGTAGTTCGCGGGGCCGACCGTGTGGCAATTTTACGTCGTGAACTGTCACACGATTCTATCCGTCGTTCGAATGCCGCATTGATTTTGTATCTGTTTATGGTCTTTCTGGCCATCTTCCTGTTGAGTGTGCTGGAACCGGAAGCCGGGTTGCTGGCCATTACTTTCGAATGTGTTTCGGCATTGAGTACCGTCGGTTCCAGTCTTGACCTGACACCGACCTTGGGCAATAGCAGCAAGTTGCTGGTGATTCTGCTGATGTATATTGGTCGTGTCGGTGCATTTACCTTGCTCACCGGTCTGGTACGCCAGGAGAAGAAACGCAATTACAGGTATCCAAGTGATAACATTATCATCAACTGATGTATGAAATATTTGATTATTGGTTTAGGACATTATGGGGCCACATTGGCTATGGAGCTGACAGCCATGGGGCATGAAGTGGTAGGTGCAGACGGAAACGGATTGCACGTAGACAGTGTGAAGGACCGCATGGCAGCTTCGTTTGCGCTCGACGCGACGGATGAAATGGCACTTTCCGTGCTTCCGCTGAAGAGTGTGGATGCGGTAATCGTAGCTATAGGCGATAATTTTGGTGCTTCGGTCCGGATTGTGTCGTTGCTGAAAAAGCTGAAAGTGAAACGGATTTATGCACGGGCGGTAGACGAGGTACACAAGGGTGTGCTCGAAGCCTTTTCGATAGACCGTATTCTGACACCGGAGCAGGATGCGGCACGTTTGCTGGCACAACAGCTGGAGTTGGATGGCGGGGCTGAATTTTTCCAGATAGACGGCAATACCTACGTGTTCAAGCTAGAGATTCCGGAGAAACTGGTAGGCTATCACATCAATGAACTGAACCTGGAACAGGAATTCGGTCTGAAACTGATTTCTCTGGTACAGGGCAAACAGGTGAAAAACTTCCTGGGTATATCTGTCTTCGAGAAAGAGGTGGCCAATACATTCCCAGAGGACTATGCACTTCAGAAAGGCGACGGACTGGTGTGCTACGGCTCTTATTTCAGCTTTATGCAATTTTGGAAATCAGTCCGTTAGTCCATTTTCTAACGGATGTTTCTCTTGTTCAGTGCCTGCTGGTAACGGCGGGCATTGGCCTGATGTTCAGCAAAGGTAGCGGCAAAGTTGTGCGTGCCCGAGAAATCTTCTTTGGCGCACATGTAGAGGTAATCATGCTGTGCATGGTTCAGCACGCTTTCTATTCCCTGGATGGAAGCAATGCGGATAGGACCGGGAGGAAGTCCGGCGTGCTTGTAAGTGTTGTAAGGACTTTCTACCTCCAGGTGTTTGTGCAGAATGCGTCGCAGTCCGAATTCTTGCAGGCTGAATTTGATGGTCGGATCGGCCTGGAGTGGCATTCCCGCTTGTAGACGGTTCAGGTAGAGTTCTGCCACCATCGGCATCTCACTCTTGTTGGCTGTTTCTTCTTCCACGATGGAGGCCAGTGTGCTGACTTCTACCGGAGTCAGTCCGCAGGCTTGGGCTTTGTCCTTTCGTTCCTGCGTCCAGAAACGTTCATGTTCTTTTTTCATTCGTCGGATAAAGGCTTCTGCATCCGTATTCCAATAGGCTTCATACGTGTTCGGGATGAACAGCGCAGGCATCGTTTCAAGACTGAAACCCAATGAAGCGCAGAAGGCACTGTCACCGACAAGTCGGGCAAACTCCGTAGAATCGGGCATGAGTTGACGGTCCAGCGAGCGTGTCAGACGTGCCAGGGTCCGCACATTGGGTATAACCACTTTGACCGGAGTCTGATGTCCGCTACTCAGGCGGCGGAATAAAGTAAGTGTATTGATGGATGCATCAAATTGATAGGCTCCGGTATGAATCTGCTGGTTGTATTTTTTGAGACGAGCCAGCATTTTGAATCCTGTCAGATGTGTGGCATTCAAATCTCTTTGAAGTTTGACGTACACGGAGTCGGCTGTATCGTCTCCATCTATATAAATAAAGGTGGCTTTCTCTATGCGGAGAGGGTGATTGAACAGCAAGGAAATAGTGCTGATAGCTCCTCCTAAAATTAGAATTGTGACAAGGGCACAAATAATGATTGTCTTTTTTGATTTCATTTGGTTTCAAATTTGGGTGTAAAAGTAGTAAGAAAACTTTATTTCTGCGGCAGTGAAGCGTCAGAATCTGATAAGGATGGATGTACATTTCATGTAATTTTATGTAGAATGGTCAAATCTCCTCCTGAAAAATGTCAAATGTACACCCATTACATGGAAAATATTCCTACATTTGTAAAGTGTGAAATAAACAAGTAAAATCAATAAGTATGAAAAATGCAATTCTAGGGTTGGCTTTTTGTGCCGCAATGCCTTTATGCGCTCAGCAGAAGGCCACAGTGACTGTTCATCCGGAGCAGGGAAAACAAATCATCAATAAGGAAATTTATGGTCAGTTTGCCGAACACCTCGGTACATGTATCTATGGAGGTCTTTGGGTAGGAGAAGATTCTTCCATACCTAATATTAAAGGTTATCGTAAAGATGTGTTCGAAGCATTGAAAGACTTGAAAGTGCCTGTACTCCGCTGGCCGGGAGGATGCTTTGCCGATGAATACCATTGGATGGACGGTATTGGTCCTCGTGAAAAACGTCCGCGTATGGTCAACAACAACTGGGGAGGAACCGTAGAAGATAACAGCTTCGGAACACACGAATTCCTGAACTTGTGCGAAATGTTAGGATGTGAACCTTACATCAGCGGAAACGTAGGTAGCGGTAGCGTGGAAGAAATGGCCAAGTGGGTAGAATATATGACTTCTGAACAAGGAAGCCCGATGGCAAAATTGCGTCTGGAAAACGGACGTGAAAAACCGTGGAAAGTAAAATACTTCGGAGTGGGAAATGAAAGCTGGGGATGCGGAGGTAGCATGCGTCCGGAATACTATGCCGATTTGTATCGCCGTTATTCTACTTATTGCCGTAACTACGATGGCAACCGCTTGTTCAAGATTGCCAGCGGTGCCAGCGATTATGACTATAACTGGACTGAAGTGTTGATGAAAAACGTAGGTCATCGCATGGACGGACTTTCTCTGCACTATTATACTGTGCTTGGATGGAGTGGAAGCAAAGGTTCTGCTACGAAGTTCAACGACGAAGATTATTATTGGACAATGGGAAAATGTCGCGAAATTGAAGATGTGCTTAAGCGTCACATTGCCATTATGGACAAATATGACCCGAAAAAGCAGATTGGCTTGATGGTAGACGAATGGGGAACCTGGTGGGATGAAGAACCGGGTACTATCAGCGGTCATCTTTACCAGCAGAATACCTTGCGCGATGCCTTCGTGGCTTCTTTGAGTCTGGATATCTTCCATAAATATACCGATCGAGTTAAAATGACCAACATTGCTCAGGTGGTAAATGTATTGCAGTCTATGATTCTGACCAAAGAAGACAAGATGGTGCTGACTCCGACTTACTATGTGTTCAAGATGTATAACGTACATCAGGATGCCACTTATCTGCCGCTCGATTTGCAGTGCGAACGTAAGATTGTACGCGACAACCGTATCGTACCGATGGTAAGTGCGACTGCTTCACGTGATAAATCAGGAGCTATTCATATGTCACTTTCTAACGTAGATCTGGAAGAGTCACAGGAAATCACACTGACCCTGGGTGATGTAAAGGCTAAATCGGTAAGCGGACAGATTCTGACATCTGAAAAGATTGACGATTACAATACGTTTGAACAGCCTGACCTGGTGAAATTGGCCGACTTCAAAGGCGCTAAATTGACAAAGAATGGACTTGTAGTGAAATTGCCTGCAAAATCAATTGTTACATTGGAAATTAAATAGTATATTGCAGAATCTTCTTTGTTTGTAGAAAAGAAGAATTTGTAAATACCATATAATCAGTAAAGTATCGCTTTCTGAAAATCAACCGTCCGTTAACGGAATTTGATTTCAGAAAGCGATATTTTTGTTTTGTAACATGAATGTAACAGGATGTTACATTTTCTTTAAGCGTATGACATCTGTTTGTAACACTAATATGAGACCTTTGTGGTGTCAAAAAAATGAGTCTATAGGAAAAATGAAAACAAAGAAAAGAGTTTTATGTCTGTTAAGCATCTGGATGTGCACTGTGGGTGCTGCCTTTGCAGATGGAGCGCCTGAAGAACGGGCTCCTGGTGAGAAAAAAGGAGATGCCATCATTACCATATTTTCGGATGCGCATTCTGGTTTTGGTTCTGTCAATGATGACAGAGGGTTTAATCTGGACCGTGCCTATATTGGCTATCAGTATGCTTTGCCTCACGGATTGCAGTTGAAGGCGGTAGTTGATTTCGGTCAGTCAAAAGACGTAAATGACCATCAGCGCATCGGATATGTGAAAAATGCACAGATTACCTGGAAGCAAAACGGCTGGACGTTGAATGCCGGATTAATCACTACGACTCAATTTAAGGTTCAGGAAGATTTCTGGGGAAAACGTTACGTGATGAAATCTTTTCAGGATGAATATAAGTTCGGCAGCAGTGCGGACTTGGGGGTTTCAGTAGCCTATAAATTTAACAAGGTGGTTTCGGCCGATGTGATTGTGGCCAACGGAGAAGGATATAAAAAAGTACAGGTGAAAGACGGTTTGCAGTATGGTGCCGGCGTGACACTGACTCCGGTTGAGGGCCTGACGGTACGTGCATACGGTTCGTATAATGAATCAGTAGAAGAAGGGGAAAAAGGTATTACGAATCTGGCTGCTTTTGTCGGATATAAGCATACGGCCTTCTCGGTGGCAGCGGAATACAACTACCAGACCAACACGAAATATGTGCCTGATTGTGATCAGGATGGTTTCTCGGTTTATGCGTCTGCACAGTTAAGCAAGAAAATAAGTCTTTTCGGTCGTTGGGACCTGCTCTCTTCAGAGAAAGACTGGAACAAGGATGCAGACGGTATGGCCGGAATGGTAGGTGCCGAATTTAAATTAGGTAAATACATCAAGTTAGCTCCTAACTTCCGGTTGTGGTCGCCGAAAACAGAAGGCGGCAAGACAGCCAGTTATGTATACCTGAATGCTTCGTTTGCGATTTAACTCAATGAATAACATAGATTTGTAACTTATATTAAATGTATAACACAATGAAAAAGTTTTATTTGCCTTTAATTGCTGGAGCGATGGCTTTGTCGTTTGCAGCGTGTGGTGGACAGAAATCAGCTAATGGTCGTGAATCAGTAGAACTGACAGGTGCAGGTGCTACATTCCCTTTGCCATTTTATAATATGTCTTTCGAAAACTACAATGCAACTTCTGGTGACAAGATTTCTTACGGTGGTATTGGTAGTGGCGGTGGTGTCCGCAACTTGAAAGACGGTATCGTAGACTTTGCAGGTAGCGATGCTTTCTTGAGCGACAAGGAAATGGCTGAAATGCAGCCGGTGGTACACATCCCGACTTGTATGGGAGCTGTCGTAATGGCATACAACTTGCCGGATGTGGTTAAACTGAATCTTTCTGGTGACGTGATTGCCGATATTTATGCAGGTAAGATTACAGACTGGAACGATGCGCGTTTGCAGAAACTGAATCCGGATGTACAGTTGCCGGCAAAGAAAATCATTCTGGCATACCGTTCAGATGGTAGTGGAACAACTTTCATCTTTACAGACTATCTGTCAAAAGTAAGTGAAAACTGGAAAAACACTTACGGTGCAGGTAAAACCGTGGATTTCCCGGTCGGACAGGCTGCTAAAGGTAATCCGGGCGTAGCAGGAATTATCGCACAGACTCCTTACTCATTAGGATATATTGGTTCTGAATATGCTTTTGCTCAGAAAATTCCTTACGCAAGCGTATATAACAAGCGTGGTGAATTGGTAGTACCTTCTACTGAAAGTATCTCTGCAGCTGCCGGTGACATTCCTCAGGATACTCGTTGTTCAATTACCGATGCAGATGCAGCAGGAGCTTATCCTATCAGTTGCTTCACCTGGTTGCTGATTTACAAGGAACAGCACTATGCAGACCGTTCTATGGAACAGGCAAAAGCTACATTGGACTTAATGCAATATATGTTGAGCGACAGCGTACAGCAGACTACTGCTACCGTACACTATGCGCCGCTGCCTAAGAAGGCTATCGAACAAAGCCTTCAGAACCTGAAAGCTGTGACATACGATGGACAGCCGATTCTTAAATAAATAAGACAATAAGTTATGCAAGACAAACTGTTTAAAGTCTTACTTATCTTATCGGCTATAGTGATACCGGTCATTGGTGGGGGAATTATTTACTCCCTCACCGTTGACGCTTCCGGCGCTTTCGAGGAGTTTGGATTCTGGCATTTTATCTTCTCTGACGACTGGGTGACCACTGCCGGTAAAGAAAGTTATGGCGCTCTTCCTTTTATTACGGGTACACTGCTTACAACGGCACTGGCGTTGCTGATGTGTATTCCATTTTCACTTCCTGTCGCACTGTTCACTGGTGAGTATTTCCGTGGAAAGAAAATCGCAGCCGTTCTGGGTACAGTGATTGATTTGCTGGCAGGTATTCCTTCCATTATCTATGGTTTGTGGGGTTTCTATGTACTTCGTACCGTATTCATGCACTTGAATCTGTCTCCGCAGGGTTCCGGTATTCTGACTGCTGCGTTTGTGCTGGCCATCATGATTGTGCCGTATGCAGCTTCCTTGAGTGCCGAATTTATCAAGATGGTTCCTTCCGACTTGAAAGAAGGGGCTTATGCCATGGGAGCTACGCGTGCAGAGGTAATCAAGAGAGTGATATTCCCGATGGCGGGTTCCGGTATTTTCTCAGCCTATATTCTGGCTATCGGACGTGCGCTGGGAGAAACGATGACAGTGACCATGCTGATTGGAAATACCAACCAGATGCCGGACACACTGCGTACCACGGGTAATACCATGGCAAGTATCATTGCAAACCAGTTTGGCGAGGCAGACGGTTTGAAGCTTTCTTCACTGATCGCCATCGGTTTGTTACTGTTCCTGATTACGGCCATCATTAATATTATCGGAAAGATTTTGATTCGTCGTGCCCGTCACGTGTAATCTGCTAAAAAGATTTGTGCTTATGTTATATGGAAATAATATTAAGATACGTATCCTGAAAAGCCGCTTGCTTTATATTTTGGTTTGCGTATTGTCGGGTGTGACAGCGATTCCTTTGCTGGCGATTTTGGGAGAAGTATTGATCAAGGGTTGGAAACAGTTAGGCTGGTCGTTTCTCACCGAGGCTACTCCGAATGCCTATAAGGCGATGATGGCTGCTTCTGCTGGAGAAGCAATTCCGGGGGGAATTGCAAACGGAATTATCGGAACCTTTCTGATGCTTCTGTTGGCTGCTGTAGTCGCTATCCCAGTAGGAATTTTATGTGGTATCTGTCTGTCAGAATACAGAAAAAGCTGGTTTGCTGTATTTGTCAGCTACCTGACCGACTTGCTTCAGGGTACTCCTTCCATTATTATCGGTATTATTACTTACATCTGGGTGGTTGTTCCGATGAAAGGTTATTCGGCTATTGCAGGAAGTGTGGCATTGTTTATCATGATGCTTCCGCTGATTATCCGTTCAACGGAAGAAACCATGAAGGTGCTTCCGGAAACCTTGAAAGAGGCCGGACTGGCATTGGGTGGTAGTTACTGGAGAGTGATGCTGAAGGTGATGGTGCCTTCTGCATTGGGCAGTATCTTTACCGGTATTTTGCTGGCCATCTCTCGTGTAGTCGGTGAAACAGCTCCGTTGATGTTTACTGCTCTGGGTGGAGCCGCTATCAGCTGGAACATGACCAAGCCTATGTCGGCTGTTCCTTTGCTTATCTGGGAGTTCTTCAACGACCCGAACTTGCAGAGCCTGATATGGGGAGCTTCTTTGTTCCTGTTGACTTTTGTGTTATGTCTGAATTTATTAGCTAAACGAATTGCAAAGAAATGGAAAATATAAAGGATCCGATTCTTCAAATAAAAGATGTGTGTATATCATATACCAGCGACGTAATGGCTGTAAAGCATGTGTCGGCTGATATTGAAAAAAATACGATTACGGCCATCATGGGGCCTTCTGGATGTGGAAAGAGTACGCTGCTGCGTGCCGTGAACCGCATGCATGAGTTGTACAAGAATATCCGTGTGACGGGAGAAATTTTACTGAATGGTGAAAATGTGCTTCAGATGCACCCGATGGAAGAACGTCGTCGCATCGGTATGGTGTTCCAGCGTCCGAATCCGTTCCCGACCATGAATATTTACGACAATGTGTTGGCCGGATATATCCTGAACGGTATTCATCTGTCAAAATCACAGAAAGATGAGATTGTAGAACGTAACTTGCGCAACGTATGTCTGTGGGATGAAGTGAAGGACTCGCTGACAAAGCGTGGTACTTTCCTCTCTGGCGGACAGCAGCAGCGCTTATGTATTGCACGCTCTTTAGCACTTCAGCCGGATATATTGCTTATGGATGAGCCAACTTCAGCTCTTGACCCGATTGCTACCAAGCACATTGAGGGATTGATGGACCAGTTGAAAAAAGAGGTGACCATCCTGATTGTGACTCACAATATGTCACAGGCCATGCGTATCTCCGACCGTTCCATGTTCATGTATATGGGTGAACTGATAGAGTATGACAATACGGAGAAAATGTTTAAAGATCCGGCAGATGAACGTACAAGAGCTTATCTG
>NZ_JBBKBF010000066.1:0-19201 GCF_037892625.1 Phocaeicola sp. ICN-14070
TTATGTTGAGGTCAACATAATATCATCATTTCAGCGAACAGGTCCAGAGCCTTGTCCTCGCTGTTCGGCCCGTCGCTATGCTGTTTTCTGTATCCGGTCATATCGCTTACTGATTGAGGTTAGACGATTCCGCTACATACTGGGCCAGTTCTTCCACCTTGCACGACACGTTCACTTTCCCATTGTATGCAGAAAGGCTCATTTCTCCTTTGGCTTCCACTTTCACGCCCGGCTGCAACCAGGCTTCGCGTTCCTTTCCGAAACAGAAGAAGCGCACCCATTGGTACTCGAACCCGTCTTCCACCTTCTCCGTGCTGAAGGCCGAAAACATCGTATAGGTCTGTTCTTTCTTGTCCCTCTTTTCCTCGATCTGCTGACCGACCTTGCCGCGGAACTCCATGACTCCCCTGACTGCATCCGCCGCATGGACATCCGCCGTTCCAATCTCACTGGCGAAGAGATTGAAGTAGATCCGGTCGCCCCGGTGTTTGAGGAACATTGTCCCTTGCACTTCGACCCGGGTGCCGTTCCGGTAGCTTCCGGTCTCCTCGCTGGCAGTTTCCTTGCTGACATCCACTTCGATGGGAGCAGTCTTCCCTTCGGTAGCAGAAATCATCACCCGAAGCGGGAACACCAGGAACGATTTTCCTTCCTTGTTCGTGCGTATCGACGCATCACGTCCGATTACGCCGCATACTGTAACATTGCATTTGATCATCTTGATTGTCTTTTAATGTGAAACATGATTTCCCGACAAGCAGGATGTGGTTGACTGATTGTTGAGTTGAGAATGTACCGCCTCTAATCGGGTGCGCGTATCATGGCCCAGACCAGCCATCCGGCGAGAAGCAGCTGCACGCCCACGATGATGAGCGTGGCCGTCAAGCCGAAAATCAGGTAGCAGGACAGGACATACAGAACAAGGTAGGACAGTCCGAACAAACCTCTGCATAGCTGTATCATCACGCATTTTATCATATCGCCTTGCATCTATCTTTTCAGATTCTCCGTCTGTCCCTGCTGTTGGGACATCCCTTGCTCAAAATTACGGGAAGCCGCTTCCGAAAGGATGACCCTATTCAGCATACCGGCTACACGCATCCGTTTGGACTCTTCCGATAGCGAGCCGTTATTCAGCGTTACGGACAACCGGTTCAATTCGGCAGCAGTCAGTTCTCGTGACACCTTCACCGAACCGTTGTCCGCCTTCAGGACGGCTTTCCCGTTCTCACAGACGGTCAGCTCACAGCTCTTCATCTCCGGTACAAGCGGTTTCAAGTCGATTCGCCGTTTGTCTGCCGCTTCCGAAATGGCTTCCATCTGCTCCTGTTCATTCTTCCTGTCAATCTGTACGGCCAGGAGCATGAGTGAGCTGAAGGCGGTCATTGCCATCTCCACAACGGGATCGTTGCATCCCGACATTCCCACGCCGCTGTCCTCGGAGGAAAGTAGTTTCTTCATCCATCCGTCGGGTGAAATGCTTTTGTTTGCAGCAGGCTCCTCCAATCCCTTATATCGGGCCAGCAGGTCATTCCCGTTATGCAGCACTTGCTGCCTGATATGCCCTTTCCGGGCAATTTCGGTCAGATACGCTGCCGGGTCAATCTCTCTCCGGGTACCGTCTGCATAGAAGTTTGTTACCCCGAAATGCAGGTGTTCGTCCGTTGTCCGTGTACCCGTATTTCCTGATAGACCGAGCCTTTGACCGGCCTGGACCGTATCACCGGTCTTGACGGATATTTCCCCGAGGTGCATGTAGGTACATTGTACCTTGCTGCCGTCCTCACGGGCATATTCCACCGTCAGCGACTTGCCACCGGGTGTATTTCTGTTCAGGTTCACTGCCACCACCTTGCCACCGTTCTCAGTTGCCAGCACCGCATCACCGTTACAGCGTATGTCGATGCCCTTGTGCATCTGTTGCCGGGTTCCATCCGTCGGGTCCTGGCGCATACCGAAAGGCGAGGTCACGAAAAGGAACTCCTTGCGTTCCACTGGAAACGAATAGTTTGTGCCTTGCGGTGCGTTTCCGGAAGTTCGGAGCGGATTGTTCTCCACCTCGAACTCCCGGCCTTGCCGGGTCATCTCCTGCATCACCTGCCGGTCATATTTCTGCAGACCGTTCTGTTCGATGATCTTCTGCAGGTTCTCGGCATATTGTCCGCCTGAGGCATAACCCGCCTGTGCGATGCCTTCCGTCCATCCCTTATAGTCATCCGGGGCAAGCGTGAAGCAGCGGGCATAGCGGCTGTTCTCTTTCAGGAAACGTGAATGGTGCTCGTAGGAATCACCGACGCTGTCATAGCTGCAGAACTTTTCGTTCGGACGGTCATCGGTATAAATCCCGTACCGGCCCCCTCCGGCAATCCATGCGGAAGTAGCCTTGACACCGAAATGGTTGTTTTCGTTCTTTGCCAGCCGGCTCTGCCCGTTGGAACTTTCCAGTATGCCTTGTGCCAGTGTCACCGAAGCTGGTATTCCGTATCGGCGCATCTGCTCCATGGCAAATTCTGCGTAGTTTGCTGCATATTCTTGATTCTTGCTCATATCCATATAGTTATCTGTGAATGCCTCTGTAGGATTCCTGTTCGGCATTCCGGTTCTCTTTCGCAATCATGTCCGTAATGACTACACGCTCGTCGGCACGGATGAACTCCGGCAGGTAGCTGTCAAGCAGGTTTGCCCGAAATTCCACTGACTCCGTAAATCCGTACGGGACTCCGTCCCCTTTATTCAATGTCAGCCCCAACAGCTCTGCACTGCGCACGGCATCTTCGTTGAAAAGTAGGTATTTGTTACCGCTCCGTACCAGCTGCATGGCATCGGGATGCTTCTCCTTCAGCTCGTTCCATGCTTCTTGTTGTGGGGAAAGGTTTTCTCTCTTGCTTTCCGGTCTTTCCAGTACTGTCGCTTCATTCTGTCGCTGTTCGGCCTCCTGTTCCTGTTTCTCCCCGGTATGTTTATCCTCTGACCGGCCCTTTTGCAGCACGTCGGCAAACAGGGCGGCTGCCAGATGGCGTTTGTAGCCGTCCCGGTCTTCCGCTATCCACATCCGCTGCCACTGTTGCGGTGTAACGCTTCTGGCCGGTGACTTTCTTCCGTCGATGGTGGCAACGCACTGGATGCCGTCCTGCTTGGTCTTGAATATCGAAACACGCTGGATACGGTTCAAGTCTATTTCCGGTGCTTCGCTGCCGAACAGGTCCACCTTCAGGTCAGGTTTGACTTCCGCCAGCGCATAATACTTGTGCGCCAGCTCCATCCGTACCTTGCCGATATTATCCATCGACTGCTTGAGCGTGGAGAAAAAACGGTTTATATCCTCCTTGTCAGGATAGATGCTGTACCCCGGTTTGTTTTCGGGTTTCAGATAGAGTGCCCAGCGTCTTTTGTCGTCCTGAATCATTTCCACCTGGTCAAACCCGATTTCGTTCGCCCGTTTGACGGCCGAGGACACATCAAGTGTGGACAGTTTCTCCATGGCCCAGTTTTTCAGCCTCGCCAGCGTGATCATCTTTTCGGCAAAATAGCTATCATCGGGATGGTAGCCCAGGGCACCGTCCGTATTGAAGAAGCGTACCTGTTCAATACCTTCCTTCTGTAGGGCCCGTGCGATGCGTCCCTTGTTCATGCCCGGTATCTCGTTGTCCACTTCCGTGGAAGCTCCGGCTGGAAGGATTACATCGGCCGTTTTTGCCTGCGGGTCGATGACCAGGACTATCTTTTTCGATTCCCTGTCCGGGTGCTGCCGGATTTCATTCGCCACAAAATAGTGTTTGGGCATCTGTTCCTGCATGGTCGAGGTGTCACGCCGGTTGCGTAACGTGGCATATTCGATTTTCTCGCCGCGTTCCGCCTTGTTGATAACTTCGATGGCATTGTTTACGTCGCTTTCGATGGCAGCTACCAGATTGGGATTCTCCTTCAGTTCCCGGCACCAGTATTCCACTGTTTTCAGGCTTTCTTCCGACAATCGCGCCGGCAGACCCAGCTCCAGCATCTTGATACCCGAGGCCAGCTCCACGATCAGCCGTTCCTGTCGGATGGCATCCTCTGATGGGGCCACGCCTTTCTTCATCACCATGCCTTCACGTGCCAGCCGCTGTTGGTGGCCGGTAGCACTCACTATCTGCCGCAGGGCTTCCTGCACATAGTCATGGTAGTGTCCGAACTCCCTCTGTCGCGGCATATAGACCGCATCCTTGTCCGTTTCGTAGTGGGGCACACCGCTTCCGTCCGAACGTACCGGTACAAGGTTGTCACGCATCTTCAGCAGGAAGTCGTTGAAACGGATGCGCAACTGACGGTTGTCGCTCTCCGTATATCCTCTCTCCACGGCACTGCCGTAGCGTTTCAGGGCCGCTTCATAGCGTTCCTTGTCCACATAGGGCAATGTAGTCTGGTCAATGTTGAACAGCGTGCGGATTTCACGGTTATGCACACCTTTGTACAGTTTCTGTTCTTCCTCGCTCAGTTTCAGGTAGTCGCCCCGACTGATGATGAGTTCAGGATTGTTGCGATGGACATACCTGTCCCAGTTGTAGAACAGGAATGGAACGCCTTGCTCATGCTCACGTACCGATATGCCTTGCGCCTTGGCATCGCTGAAGAGTGTGAACAGGTTGGTCTTGCAACCGTTCCTGTCCGAGTGCAATGCCATGAACAGGGCGTTGAACGCACTGACCGAAACACCCTTGGGATAAAAGAGCGGATATCCCTTTCCCGTTGCGTTGAGCCAGTGGCCTCCGGCATTCGAAGCTCCGCCCAAAGCCGCAGAAAGCAGGTCTATCTGTTTTTCTTCGGCTTTCTTTTCGATTTGCGATTTCTCTTTCATATCGTCTTTCTTTTGATGATTAGGATTATTGGATTCCCCTTGTCCGCACGATTGTCTCCTGCTCTCCGTCTTCATAGTGTCGTGAGGCTGTCTGCCGGAGCTGGTCGCTCTTGGCAAGGACGGCATTTGCCAGGGTATTCAGCGGCAATGCTCCGGCATGGTAGGCTTCCGCCACCGTCGATGACAACTGGATGGTACAGGGTATCCGGTCTATCGTAGCTATCAGCGTCGATCCTTGCAGGACCGGATTTTCGATACGGGGATTCAACGGTTCGTCCGCATAGCGGCGGTACAGCGCAGCGTTTCGGCCTGTTACATTCAGTTTCCCTTCGCTCCGTTCCTGCAGGGCTTCGTTTCCAGCCTTGTTCAGCAGGTTTACACCTCCCAGACCGATCAGAAGCATCTTCAGCAGCGGATTACGCACGAACATGCCCGCTACGATACTCGCTATTGGCAGCAGGTTGTCACCGATACGAAGTGAGGGTGACTTGCCGGTGAAGATGCCCAGCAGTACATCGGGAAGCATGGCCATCACATAACCGAGGTTGCCGATGATATGTTCCATGCCGTCCAGCCCCAATGTGCCGAGAAGTCCGTCCCAACCGTTCCCGTTCTGCGGTGTTGTCCGGGTGTCTTGTCCCGGCTGTTCCTGTGTTGCCGCTCTGTCGTCCGGATTGGTATTTTTCCGATTCTTGTCTTTCTCTTCTTCCATGGTTTCCTGCTGTTCTGCCACATAGGTTTCTGTTCCTTTTTGTGATTTCAAATCCCGCAGATAGGCTTCCTCCTGTCCGGAAGCAACGACCATCGGCACGTCCTTGTACCGTTGCGGACGTTGTTTCCCCTGGTGCAGTACATCTGCCCAGGGTATGCCTGCGCCGGGGTTCTGCACCCATTCCGTGAAACTGAACTCCATGACAGGAACGGGTTGCTTCAACTGTCCGTTGGCTTCGCGGATAGCCTTGTTGTCTTTCGCCGGCAACCGGTTTGCTTCCTTCCGAAAATCCTCGAAAACATTCCTCCCGCTTCCGAACACCCCTTTGCTGATGCACTGTTCCACCGAAAGGGATTCCGGTCTGTCAGGTTCAAGGCTGTCGGCTACCGTGGAGATGGCTATGTCCGCACCGACAAACTTAGCCAGTGTCGTCCATGAACCGGTACCGCCCATCATCAGGGTGTCGGCTGCCGCACCCAATACCTGACCGGCTCCTTTTTCCCATCCGTTCGGGCGGTAGGCTGCCTCGCTCCGTGCCTCGATTTCCTCGGCCAGCGGCGAACGGTTCAGTGTCTGTGACAGTCCCAGCAGACTGGACTCTCCGGCCTTGCGGAGGATGTAGGCGGCTGACGATTGGGGTATCCGTTCCTTCACCAGCCGGTCAATCATCATGTCATTTACCCGGTGGTCCATATAGGCATAGGCCAGGTCGCAGCCGAGCTGTACCGACAACTCATCGTAACGTGCCCGGCCCACTTCCTTTACGACCGTATCACGCCATTGTCCGGCCATGTATGCCAGGTCGTGCTGCATCTTTTCCGAGCCGGCTATCTCCGTGCGGCACATCTCCACATAATCTTCTGTCGTTTTCGAGTTCCACTCACCGGTCACTTTGAGCTGCTGATACGGATCATGGAACGGTTGTGCCGATGATGCCATCATGCTCAGGATGCCGCTTGCCGAAGAAGAATATTCCTTCATTTCTTCCACCTGCCGCTGATGAAGGACTTCCCGCGTCTTTGACATGACCGGAGCGATATGGCAGTTGAAATAGTCGCTCACAAGGCGTTCCAACTCCGCAAACTCTCTGCTATGCTTGATTCCGTCCATTGTGTATCATATATTTATCCTGTTCATCAATAATTGTTCTTTCGTCTGTTCGATGGCCTGGTGGTAAACCTCCATCTGTTTGGGATAAAAGGCTTCCAGCCATGCGTCCTTTTCGATGTTGCCGCGGATGAACCGTATGGCCTGTTCCCGTTCGATCTCCACGGCTGTTTCTCCCTCTTCCCGGTTGTTGAACCAGGCTTTCGTCCACCACCTGATGCCGGCCCGGTCCGGATAGACCGTTACTGCCCGGGGAATGTCGAAGCTCTGGATGTCAATGTCCAGTTCCGCCAGCGGGTCGATAACATCTCCGCTTTTCAGGGCTTCGTCATAGAGTTTTTTTTTATGTCAACGCCCATGGTGGATAGGTACACATCGTGCCGCAGGGCAAGGTAATGCAGGAAGTCGGCGATGAGCAGATTCTGTACCTTGCAGGCAAGCGGCATGGCTTTCTGTCCCAGTCCGAGCGGATTGGCCATGCTCGGCATATTCTCGTAAAAGTACTCTTTGGCTGCACCCATCGTAAAGATATGACGGAGCGATTGTTCCGTATGTGCTGGAAGCCGGTAGGCACCCCGCTGCAGGTCCTCCATGTAGTGGGGCAGGAAGCGCAACATCAGCTCCTCGATTTCCTGCCTGTCCGATTCATAGTTGGTAGACAGACTCATCTCCATGCCGGTGAAGCCCGGCTGCTGCATGGCCCGTATGTTACCGTAGAGCATGGTCAGAAATTCCAGCGGATTCAACTCTTCACCTTTGAATTTCACGCCGATATGCAGCTTGTCACCGCTCAACGCGACCGGCTGTCCGGCTTTCACTCGCTGTCCGAACTGGGCGAACACATTCGACAGATGTCCGTAGGTCACTTCATACTCTCCATAGCGGATGCTCTGGCAGATGCCGAGCATCGGGTCGTTTCCCACTCCCGAAACGATACCGCTGGCAACGGCTGCCAGCGTGTAGCACCGCACGTCGAAGTCGATGCCGTGGTGGAAATATTCCTTGCCCGTCACCGGGTCGATCTGCTCGCCGTAACCCAGCGACAGCTCCACATCCTTGCCCTGCCGTTCCTCGAAAGGCATACAGTATCCGCTTTCTGAGGAAAGGATCATTTCTTCTGTATATTTCATTGTCAATGCTTATTGAATTGTCTTTTCTATCTTCTCATTCCTCCGTTGTGCCTCTGTTCTTCCGCCGGAGGGTCGGGTGTCTGTACCCGTTGTGCATTACCTGCGTCAGGTGTGCGGAGTACACCGGCATTGTTGCCGATGAGCATCATTCCCAGGAATGCACCGGCAATCTTGCCCAGCCAACCGAAACGGCCGAATATCAGGAACGCTGCCGCTACCAGTCCTGCCATATTCAGCCCCGACACTTTTCCTTGTCCGAGGTTGCGGAGAAAGTTGCCGAGCATATCGGAGGCTCCTCCGTTGGCGGTCTGTTGCAGGAAGTTCGTTACGCCGTCCAGTTTTGAATGGATGCCTGTCATGGCATCACCGATGGCTCCTACAGTTTCTCCGGCCTTGTCTGTCAGTGCCTGCACGCCCTCTGCCGTGGTCGAAAGGGAGTCTGTTGCCTGTTCTCCGATGAGTGCATCACTCACGATGCGCACCACGCTCTTGTCCGTTGTCAGCTTTTCCCAACCCACGTAGCCGACTGCTCCGCCGACGGTGGCCGTCTTGATGGCCTGTCCTGCGCCCCGCAAGGTCTGCGAGGGGTGAAGGGCTGCATTGCCCACACTCTTGCCGGTAGTGACCGTTGCTTTTCCCATACCTTTTACGGCCTTGCCGCCGTATCTCAATAATGAATCCCAAAATCCCATACTGTCATTCTTTTTTTAAGGTCTAACATTCTTTCCTATCTGCCGCCAGCGTCGTTTGGCTGCATCCACGATACCGCGTTTGTCTGCTGCCGGGCGTGCCCCTTCGTCGATTTCATGCCAGACATCGCCCAGGGTGGTGTATTTCACCGCCTTGGTCAGCCGTTGAAGTTTCGTGTTCATGGTCTTGAGTTTCGGCCGGATGCCGAAGACAATCTCCATCCGTTCCTTTTCTGTCATCTTGTTGTCCGAGAGACAGGCCGTCCGGATGTCGTTCACGACCTCCACGCTGTTCATGATCAGCTCCCGGTATATCCGGTTGCGCTGTGCGGAGAGGGCGACGGCAAGCGCGTTGGCCGGACTGCGTCCCAGCTGTTTCGTAAAGTCCCCCATATTGTCCGTCAGTCTCGATACTTCGTAGTAGAATCCGTAGATCTGTGCCGCATAGCAGACAATGGAGCGGAAAGAGTCCAGGTAGTTGTTGAACTCCCGTTGCAGGTCGGTCGTGGCTTCCACTTCTTCCTTTGTCCACACGTGGCCGGTGGTCTGCATCAGCATGACCTTTTCCTGGTTCTTCAGTTCCTTCTCTGCCTTTTCCGTGTAGAGCAGAATCATGCCGGCAAGCACCGGGTCGTTCTGTGCCCGTACCTTGCCGATTCCAAAGCATAGCAGCAGTAGGCTTATCCAGATAGTTCTTTTCATATCCGTTCATTTTTATCGTGCGAGAGCAGCCGCCCTGCGCCAGTGTGACAGGGCCATGCGTGCCACTTCGCCGTTGTCCCGGTCGAGCATGCCTGCCGTCACGTTGTTCCACATATCGTTCAGGGTATAGTAGCGTATGCTCAGGTAAAGCAGGTGCAGCTTCCGGCTGAAAGCTGCCAGCTGGTCATTCAGTGCCCAGAGGGTCTTGCTGCGCTCTGCTCCGGTCAGCATGTTTTCCGTGCCGCCTTTGGCCACCGCATCGTTGAGAAGCGTGAACACGGAAACCAGTTCCGTTGCCGTTTCAATATACAGGTTGTTCATTCCGATGCTTGCCACAATGCCTTGCGGATTGTTCCGGACCGCCTTGCATAGCTTGCCCAGCGTCAGAAATATCCGTACACCGTCGTTGTAGAGGTGTGTACAGGCTTTCAGTGACGAAGCATAGCCGCTGACCGTCTTGAGATAGCTGTTGTACTGCTTTTCCCATTTGTGGATCCGGTTGAACTCGGCGGCGATGGTATTCTGCAGCAGGGCTGTCTGTGTCTGTCCTTTGATCTGCTTCTCAACCTGCTTGTTTATCAGGTCATTCCCTTCCGCCAGGGCTGTCCACTCCAGCGGATTGGAGGCTGCAACCTGGGCTTTGGCCGCCTGTGGAAGCAGACACACCGACAAGGCGAGTACAGTCAGGCTAATGATTCGTGATTTCATATATTCCCTTATTTCGTTTATTGATTTCCACCCGTTCACGGATGACCGATACGATGTCCTCCCTGCAGCGGATGCCTATGAGATCCAGACGGGGTGTATTCCTGTCCATGGAGAGGATGCGCACTGTCTTCAGTCCGCAAAGCTGCTGCAGTAGGCTCTGGTGCTCCTGAAAGTCCACGATGCGGTACAGCTCCATATAGTCCACTTTACGGTAGAGAATGCCATGTTCACTGATAATCTGTTCCGTACCGATGCTATAGCGGATTCTCCGCAGATAGATGTAGCGGTAGAGCAACAGCAGCGTCAGTGCGGCGGCAGCAGATACGGCAGCGACGGTCAGCGGGAGTCCCTCCATGCCGCCGTACACCCATGCTGCCGTACACAGCAGCAGTGTGGGCAGTTCGTCAATAATGAACTGTCCGTTGTGCGGCGTGTATGTCAGGGAACGGTTTGAAGGACGGTTTTTCTGCATAGTCTGATGTGTTTAGCGGTGAAAGCCGTTGTTTCGGCTGTTTTCTTCCTTTTCTTCGGAATGCGGTACTCCGACCGGTTCTATCAGTCCCTCTATTTCCTTGAGGTATTCCGGATTGGTCCTTTCGAGCAGTACGTCATTCCAGTCCTTGTAGCAGGGCAGCATGGGAAACACCTTGATGCGGTCGGGCGCGATGTTCATTTCCTGGGCAATCGTCTTGAACCTTTCGACGAAGCTGCGTCCGGCGGCATCGTTGTCAAAGCACAGGAAATGGCTGGCGGCAGGCGTTTCGGTAAGCATTCCACGGATCTGTCCGTCAGTCGGTGTGCCGCCGGTAGAAACATAGATGCTCTTTCGGGACAGGTCCGGATTGCTTCTGATCATCTCCCGGTTTACCTGATAGAACGCCATGGCATCATACGCACTTTCAAACCAGGCGATTCCTCCGGCCTTGTCCAGCGGTTCCCGCAGGTTGGCAATCCACAGCCCCTCGCTCGAATTGCTTCCTTCGGCCTTGCCCTTGTAGCTGCCGCTTCCGTCCATGCGCGGACGACCGCGCTCTTCCAGACCGACAATCTGCTCCGGATTCCCGGGCAGGGACAGCGGGAAGGCAAGGTTGGTGAATTGCAGACCGTCCGCCCGGTGCCTGGTTGCCAGGAAGAAATCCCGGTGAAAGGCATACTGCGTATACAGGTCGATGCCGCGGTGCTTGAAGAAAGGATAGAACTTCTTCTGCGTTTCCCGGTCCTGCGGATTGAATCTGTGTATGTCGTAGTCCGTCATCTGGAACGGTTTCACGTCCCGTTTGGGTTGGACAATCCGGGTTTCCCGCTCCGTGACGGGTATGTGCAGCAGTCTGTTGCAAACGAGGTTCACCAGCCTGTCCGGAGACATGCCGGCATGATACTCCGCAAAGAAGTGCGGATGCTCCTTGATGAAGGAGATGATGTTATACACTTTCTGCTGTTGTGCGTGGAAACAGCATTTCCCCTGTTGCGTCACGATGAACTTGTCTCCACGGATGCGTCTGCCTTCGTTGTCCAGACGGACATACGCAGGATAGCGCAAACCGTCCCGGCGGTTCAGGTGGTACCCCGCATCAATCAGCACGTCCTGTATGTTCAGGCGTTGCAGGAAGTCGTCGTAGGTAAGTTCTCCGTTTCTCATAGGCTTATCTTCCTCTTCTCATTTCGTTGATATCCTGGTTCATTTGCGCCTCAAAGTAACGGATGGCCACATCCCTCGGAGTGTCCACACCGGGTTTGAAGTACGGCCGCGGACCGCCGAAACATTCTCCGTGGAAATGCGGGCCGTGCTGGTGATGATGGTGATGAAGGTCGTGGGCGACCTCCGAGGCGACCACCGCACCGGCTGTAAGGGCAGCAAAGATTTTCACACCCAGTCCCTTGCTTGCTTCCGGGTGGGTTTTCATGTCCACTTCGCTGAAAATTTTCGAGAACATCTTCATGCGGTGATAGTCGTCCACGGCAAGGAACTTGTCGTAGTCCTTCTGGCTGATCTCATGGCTGATGACCTTTCCGTCTATGACAGCGGACATCTTGTATTTCCCTTCTGTCTTTGTCGGCTGTACGGCGATCTCGCTCACCTCGACTTCCCGACCGCGTTTCTCCTCCCGGTACCATCCCTTGTTCTCGTTGAGGTATTGGAGGTCACGTCCGTCCACGGCAGCACCGACCGTACCTTGTATGGAGGCTTGCTGCAGCGTAGCTTCTTCCGGCTGAAACAGATTCTGTTCCTGCCGTTGCCGCTCTTCCAGTTCCTGCTGCACTTCGGGATGCAGTCTGATTGCGATGCGGTCGCTGCTGTTGAGCTGTTCCAGGGTCACTTTCTCGGCATAATCCGCCCGGATGATGTCGTTCAGCAGTTCCAGACGCTTTTCCACGGGCTGCTCCTCGATGGAGGCTTTGACCAGTGTATGCACTTCCGCTTCCGTCAGGTCATAGACCATGTCGGCCTGTACGTTTTCTGACTGTACGGTCAGCGTCCGTTGCTCCGCATCCACGATCAGTCCGTGTGAGGCAAGACATTCCGACCATTTCTCGTTGGAGAAATAGACCGGAGAGGCTATCAGTTCCTTGTAGGGACGTGCCGGTTCCGTACTGCGCGAACGGCTGACAAGCGGTGTGATGGCCGCCTGCAGGTTCTGAAGCACGTCCTGCTCCCTGGCAGGAGGTTCCGTCTGACGGCCTTTGTAGTAGAATCCGTAGCCGCCCGATTGCAGCTCACCGGGTTTCATGCGTCCGTCGGGGCGTTCGGGTACGATGGAGGGACCCGGAAAGAATAGTTGTCCGCCGACCCTGCGCAGGTGGAAACCCCATTGGTGACGCGGAGTCCAGCCGAGGAACGGCGGAGGCATGCCCAGCCGTCCCAGATGCCCGTACTCGCCGATGCGGTAGCCGTGCAGCCCCATCGCCACACGTCCGTTGGCATTGCGGGCATGGACAAAGTTCTTGGGCATGTAGAAGTCTTTGCCGATGATGCTCGTAAGCACATTGTAGGCTTTCTTGTTGGCCGTATTGGTTCCCCAGTCCGTCAGGGCCAGCATCTGACGTTCGGTGATCGGATAGACCAGCAACGGCGAATCATGTCCCTGCACGATCAGCCGGTAGCCGCCTCCGTCAAACGCAACATGGGCCTGTAGCCCGTTGCGCAACAGTATGCTGTGCATTTCGGGCTGCAAGTCCATCTGCCGGGGGTTGGTATTTGTTCGTATCGCCATAGTCTGATGTTATGATGTTGGTTTGTCAAGCGTCGCCGCGTTCCAGGGCTTCCTCCAGCTGTCCGTCCTTGAAGCGGACGAAGGCGGCTGCGGAGTCTTCGCCTACCGTGAGGCCTTTGTCTGCACAGTAGTCCGCATATTCCTCCTGCCACTCGGCAGAGTAATGGTTTACATAGTCGAGCCAGCCGTATTCACCGCTTTGCATTTTCTCGACAAGAATCTCTTCGGGGTAATATTTCTGATGTGCCATATTTTTTTTGATTGGTCAGGTTCTACTTGTGAAGGCCGGCTGCACGGTTACGTTCACCGCTCTTCTTCTGTTCGTTCCACAGTTCTTCGGTGTATTCCTCCTCGGGGACATAATCAAGGTTGCCGTCGTCGTCCATCACCCAGCAGCCGTAGCAGCCGAAGGTGTATTTGTCCCATTCCCTCTTGGGCTGTTCCTTCCATTTCTGCGCGTCGCCGGCACAGAAACGGATGCCGGTCTTGTTATGCAGGTCAATACCTACCGTAACAGGTTCGCCTTCCACCGCTACTGTCAGCGGCTCACCATGCTGCATGCCGTTCACTTCCACCGTACCGAGGTGCATCATTCCGGCTAGCACTTTCAGGTTGCGGGCGATGATGGGGGTCGGGACATACATTACCTGTTTGGTCCCTTCGTCAATCTGTACGAATGACTTGCTGCAGCGTCCGTCCGCCATCTCCACGTCAGCGATGATGGTCTTGCCTTCCAGCAGCTGTTTCTGCTGGTTCTCGTCGTAGCGTTCCAGCGGCGAGGACTTCAGTGCGGGATAGAAGACTACATCCACCGCTCCGCTTTCCATGCGGATAAAGGCAAAGCGGCTGCGGCTCTCGATGGTTTCGCCGTTCTCGTCGGTCACACGTACGGGCAGTACCGGTGAATAGCCGCCTCTCCCCATTTCTTCGAGTACACGCATGGGCAGGTCTTCAATCATCTCTTGCGTGAGACCGAAACGCGCCAGTGTCTGATAAGGCAGTTCGTTGAACTCAAAATGCTCTTGTTTCATATTATAAATAATATTATAAAGTTATATTACGCAAATATAGAATGATTCTGTTCTGAGAGTTAATAAGCGGATATATAAGTGATTAAAAAGCATGAAATTTAGCACTTGAAATATGATTTGAGACAAATATTCATATTTCAAACAATAAAATGTATCATATTTGGAAGGAAATCTTCCGATAGCAGGAGATGAGTAGGACGAGTATGCTATCTTTGCCGTTATGAGAAAATTTTTATGGTTGATGGCGGCGAATGTCTGCTTATGTGCAGTTCCCGCCAAAGCACAATTCAATACCGTTGCTGCCGTTCCTGCACGCTACAAGGTAGAGGTGTCAGGTAAGGGTACGGAACATACATTGCCGGTTTGCGAAAATGGGATTTCCACGGAAGAAATCCCCAAAGATACCCCGGCATCAGAAGATATGGATCAGAAGAAATGGATGGAGCGTTATCTGAGCGTAAGCTATCCGCTGCGCCGTATCAGGGTCACTTCACCTTACGGCTATCGCAAGGACCCGTTTACCGGGAAAAGAAAGTTTCATGGCGGACTGGACTTGCATGCCCGGGGCGATGAAGTGATGGCCATGATGTCCGGTCGGGTCATCAAGGTCGGCCAGGACAAGACTTCTGGCAAGTATGTGACCTTGCAGCATGGCAGATATACCGTCAGCTACTGCCATTTGTCGAAGATTCTTGTTGTCAGGGGCACGCTGGTCCATCCGCATGACGTGGTCGGTATCACAGGTTCCACAGGGCGCAGTACCGGCGAACACCTGCACATCACCTGCAAGATGGACGGCAAGAGTGTCAATCCCTCTGTGATGCTCGACTACATTCGGTCTATCCGTCAGGAATGTGTGACAGCCTTGGCTGGAATGTAAAATCCGCTTTCAGGTATGATTTTCATTGCTGATGTATTTTCCCGTTTGGCAATGATGCAGAATGAACTTTTTCCTTATACCTTTAAGACATAAATTTAAAGAAAGGCATAAAGAATGGGAGGTGTCAATTTTAAAGGTTGGAATATATCAGAGCAATCCAGTTGCAACATCCAGAAAGCGTGTTAATCAGACAGACTACAGAATCCGGCAACTAAGCCAAACTGCAACTATAGGCTCAATAAAAACAATAGCGACTGCAACTATTAGATTTGTAGTGACAGTCGCATTGTTGTATAGAAAGGTTTAACACCTGTAGTTCTTCATTTACAGAAATGTAGCAATAAGAACATAAAATTTGAAATAGTTAAAGACACTACAAATCCATTATCACCACATCCACGAACTAAGTTTGTAATATTCATTGATATGATAATATCCATACGATTAAATTTCATGTTTCTTCTTACCATTGATTGCTTAAATATGCGTCTCCTATCATAATAATATCCGCAGAAAATGTGATAGTGGAATACATTTGGCGTTTCCTGTCAACATTGTAAACCTCTTTGTAATATACGATATACGCATATTTGAACTCCACGACACGAAAGATTGAATTATCCTTAGTGTTGTAATAAATCACCTTGCCGCTTATCGCTTTGAAAGGACTGTTTACCATTGCTTCAAGAATAGTAGTTTCTCTGGTAGATTCAACGGTTATGGTAATACGTCCGCCAATAACATTTGTCACTGGCCTTCCTTTATTATCTGTCTTGCGGTTAAATTCAATATGTGATGAAATCACTTCTATATCCTTCCCTTGCAAGCACACGGTTGCCTTTAATTCTGCCATGCTGATCTTATTATTTATTATAAAACCAAGACATTTCGCCTTGGTTAAAGCAGTCAGACCGCTTTCAAGACAAGAAGGAGGATATCATATTTCGCAAATATAGAATTTTCCCTTGAACTTAACAAGCAATCAATTAAATTTATTAACCGACAAGATAGAAGAAACACTGCTTACAGGCTGTCCTCCCTTTTAAGTAGTATGTATACAAAGTAGAGAAATGCTTGCAAGTTCAAGATATACCACAAGATTAAGACTTGAGGTAATTTTTTCAAGTTGAGAGCCGAGCTATCCGCGTAATAGCTCGGCTTGTTTTTTCTGAAAAGAGGGAAAGGTTACTTAGGCAGATGGTATTTGTCCTTTATATGCTCGGCCACGTGTTCGACTTCTGGAAACAACGTTGATTTGTCTATGCCGAGGGCTTCAAGCTGCTTCCTAATCTTCCGCTTCTGCGCTTTATTGATGATGTACACTTTGTAGCTGAAGTTGAGTGATGCTGGTTGGCTTTTATTGCCATTGATACCATAAAGGAAAAATGCCCCGGACTGCCGGATTATGCGAGGATTGTCAAACATCGGTTTTACACAAAAGACTCTCTCGATATCCTTTGAGTCAATCACATTCTGAAAATGGGGTTTCTCGTACTTAATTTCATGCAGAAGATATTGGATTTCCTCTTCGGAGTTGAACTCATTCCTATCCAGTTCTCTCAAATCTTCGATACTGAAATCTATTGGGCGTTTGGCGATATTAGAAACGACACTGACGGCATCGCTATCAAAATATTTAATATCTGACGTTTGAACTTCGAATCGGAACAGTTTTCCGTCAACGGCATCATTCTCGCACGCAAAATACAGAGCTACCAAAGGATTTGTAGTAATATCCAAGAGACGTGTCGGCAAGGAATAATGCTGCATCTTGACCAACTTCTCAAAGGTAGATGTACACCCTTTGAAATCAGCCGGACTTTGAGCGATAATATCTCTGAAAATTCTATTTTCATTTTGGATTAAAAATTTCTCTCGATAGATGGAGGGAATCAATTCAAAACTCTTATCTGACTGTCCTCGATAAAAGATATGGTAATCCATATCGTCCTCTAATTCATCTTCAAGCTTCTCGAATAGAGTCCGGATGCTACCAATACTTGATGAATCACTCTCCGGTGTATAATTATATGCCTCGTATGAAATCTCCCACGGACGTTTCCTAAGAGTCTTGACTATTTTTTCTGACAACTCATTATATGATGCAAAACTATCATAAGTGTAGCCCAGTTTTTTACTTCTTAGATACAATGAAGTGTTGGAGTCCAAAGGAACATATCTTTCCGGATTAGCGTAGAACAGAACAATGCTGAGCTTTCCCTTTCCGACACTTTTAATGTTCAATGCCGTTTGAAAAAGTCGTTCATCTACTTTCCCTTCTTTTACCTGTCCGAACAATTCCCATAATACATTTATATCATTGTTGCCCCTGATTGTCTTCCATGGGAATAGATGCACTTTCATGGGATGGGTTGTCGGGATGCCTGATACATCTGTTGGTTCTGGACACCTAAAATTTAGCCTGCGCCTTAAATCCTGTAGGATTTCTACTCTTCTTTCATCGGAGTGAAACTTGTTGAGATACGACAAGAATGTGAACGGGTCTATTTCTTGTAGTGTGATCTCTTTACCTTTTTCTGTGCCATCTCGAAAACCAGTAATACCTATATCTTTTAGTGTAGATATAAGTTTCGGTTGGCTATTCTGTTTTCCAAGTAGCCAGTTGGATAATTCTTTATAGAATGGTATCCATGTAAATTGCCTATCCATTGTATCTGTAATACTAATTTAAATTCTTACATAATGCCTCATACATGTGCCGTCACTATCTATTATGCAATTATTTTATTGGTTTATAATCAATTTATTATCTCTTGTTGCTATTTCCAAAATTGTTCTAATTCTTTATATTCTCCAAACCAAAACTTAAAGTTTTCTTTATTTATACCGTCTTTACCTAACCAAAAATCTACAGGATAACTCCAATCGGAATTGTGGTTTTTTCGGGGAGCAGATGCAAAGTTTGTATATTTTTCAAGAAAACCTCTATGCTCGTTAGTTTCTAAAATACCACAATACCCCAAGGTTTCTAATAATACTTGCCTTTGCTCTGTGTTAGATTTAAATCCTTTAATCTTACCTATTTTTGATTGAACTATTTTTTTTATAGTATCTTTTTCATCTGCATCTAAGAGAATAGTAAGTATTTCTGAAAAAATTCTAAAATCAGATTCAATTGGTTCGACTAATTCCAATTTATTGGTTTGCAATAGATAATAATAATAGATTAATAAATCATGACCTATTAGCCCCCCTACATCTGAGAAACATTCTTCAATTAATTCTATATCTACTTCATCTATTTCAATTTCTATTAAAGAAGAACAATATTGACAAGGGATCCTACTTATAATAAACTCTTTATCTTTTTTATTCATTTTATCAAATGATAACTCACGGATAGACAAATCTTTACCTATACTAAAAGAATGCTTAGGAAAACTTTGCATTATAGCAAAGACTGGCAAGCCACTTCTATAGCTTAATTTATTCTTGCTTAAACTCGATAAAAATAATGAAGTATATTTCTTTTTATCATTTTCCTTATATTCTTGAAAGATTTGCTCAATGAGTTCATCATGCGTTGTATATCCTTTTCTTTTTAAAATTTCTATCATACGCAACCTCCTTTAAATTTTAGTTCGTCTAAGGTCGGTAACTCACTAACTTTTCTACCATTCAGTATTTTATCAGCATTACTTAATCTCTTCCTACCTATACGAGTCTTTTGTTTTGTTTCTGAAATACCATTGATTTTATTTCCCCTGACCTTATCGCTACCTCTACCTAATAAATTATTTTCGGCAATCCCCCTTTGTTCAATTCCTCTTACTGCATCATAGTTAGTCCCAATATCAGTTTTCTTTTGAAGGGTATCTCCCTGACCAAACCTTACTCCGTCACTTCCTTTGGTATTAGCATGTCTTCTTGCTACATCCTGCATTGTTTGATTATCAGATGCTCTTCCAAAATAATAAGGTTTACCTTCAGCATTTACTAAAACATAATTCCAATCTAATCCAAATGGATCTGTAATTGAATTCGAATCAGATACATAAGAGTAAAAGTTATATTCTCGACTATTCAGCCCAATTGGGTCAGAAGAAATGTACATACCCATATCCGGCGAGTAGTACCTGAACCTGTTGTAATACAATCCCGTTTCTTCATCCTCGTACTGCCCCTGATAGCGGAATGGCACAAGCGTTCGGTCCCCATGGCATTCCTTCACCTCT
>NZ_JBBKBF010000067.1:0-18822 GCF_037892625.1 Phocaeicola sp. ICN-14070
ACGCCTTTGCGTTTCAAACCAAACACAAGTACGTTTTAAGTAAAACGCAAGGGCGTTTCATCTTAAACGTAAGGGCGTTTTAGTCCAAACACAAAGGCGTTTTCCAGAGGATTTTTATACCTCTGAAAATCAACTAATTACATTTTCTTAAATTTTACAGATAACCCAGTATCCTCCCACTACCTGCAAGAGCATTCCGGGAATACCGATGCGGAAATCCTGCAAGGCGGTGAACAAGCTGCCGGAAAGTGCCCACTCACCCAGCGTACCAGCTAGCTGATAGAACAGCACCACGGCCAGCAGCAACGGCAAGGTGACTTTCTGAAAGCGGGCGGCCACCAGACCGGCACCCACAGCCAACAGCACGGATTTCAGCAAGATGGCAGGCAGCACGGCAGGTGCAGGCATGCCGAACCACCATGAGTTGAGCAACGGCGAGAGTACAGCCGTCAGCAGTCCGGCCTTCCAGCCGTATTTATAGGCTCCTACCAGTGTGAAAAAATAAATGGGCAGCCAGGTGACTCCTCCCTGCGGCACCAGATGGAAAAGCTGGGGCAGGACAATGTTTCCAGCCACAAACAGCAGGGCGGTGACGTAGGTCTTCACGCGACTGTATCCCAATGTGTAAAGTTTTACGGTTGTTTCCATGTGTATTCGTTATTTTTCTGAGATTGTTTTTTCTTTTTCTCCGGCTTCCCTCATGCGGCGTACAAAGTCTTCAATCACGGGATAGAGTTCCACGGGATTGTCCGACACGTCGCAAAGGGTTTCCAGCGGACACCGTCCTGTACGGGTGCGGTTGATGATGCAGGGCACTTCTTCGGCATAGGCCACCTCTACCCCTCCCTTACGGAGCAAGGCGAGTGCAGGGGTGCTGACTACCCGGGTCCATACGCGGGACACGCCGCCCAATACCATCAGGGCTGCCGCTCCCTTTCCGATGACCTTATCGGCCAGCCAGGCTCCTTTCAGGAAGGCGCGGTCTGTGGCGTACAAGTCGTACAGGTCGGCCACGCCCCGACGGGAGAACGTGCGGGTTTCTTCGCCCTGACGCACCACGCAGGAATAGTTTCCTTCGTTCAGCAAGTGTATCAGTTCGTCCATCACAGTGTTTCCTGTTTCAGTTGTTCCACGTAGGCATCAATGCGGTGAAGCTGTTTCGGAATGTCGATGGACTGGGGGCAGTGCGGATTACATTGTCCGCAACCGATACAGTGACTGGCCTGGCGGAGTTTCGGCACGCTGCGGTCGTAACCCACCAGGAAGGCACGACGGGCCTTCGCATAATTCTCGTCCATGCGGTCTTTCGGCATGTTGCCCTCGTTCACGCACTTGTTGTAATGTACCAGCACGCCGGGGATGTCGATGCCATACGGGCAGGGCATGCAGTATTTACAGTCGTTGCAGGGCACGGTGGGGTATTTCTGCATCAGGTCGGCCGTATCGAGCAGGAACTGGTTTTCCTCGTCAGTAAGCGGCACCAGCGGAGAATACGTGCGGAGGTTGTCTTGCAGATGCTCCATGTAGGTCATGCCACTGAGTACGGTGAGCACCTTTTCCGGTGTACCGGCAAAGCGGAAGGCCCACGATGCCACACTGCCTTCGGGATTGCGTTCTTTCAGGCGGCTGAAGATGTGGTCGGGGATGTTCGACAGGCGTCCGCCCAACAGCGGTTCCATCACCACTACCGGAATGTTCTTGCTGCTCACCTGCTCGTACAGGTAGTCGGCATTCACGTTACGTCCCGATGCGTGCTGCCAGTCGGAATAGTTCAACTGAATCTGCACGAAGTCCCAGTGCACCTGGTCGTGCATGGCCAGTGCCCGGTCGAATTCCTCTTTTGTGCCGTGGAACGACCAGCCCAGGCGACGGATACGTCCGGCTTCGCGCTCCTTGAGCAGGAAGTCGAGCAGACCGTTGTCAAGGAAACGGCCCTGCAAGCCGCTTTTTCCGGGAGCACCCAGCATGTGCAGCAGGTAATAGTCGATGTAGTCCACCTGCAGGTTCTTCAGCGAGTTGTGGTACATCTTTACACCGAAATCATAATCGGAATTGGAGAAGTTCGACATTTTGGTGGCCACGAAGAACTTGTCGCGCGGATGACGCTTCAAGGCGATACCCGTCGACTTTTCCGACCAGCCCTGCACATAGACCGGGGCCGTGTCGAAATAGTTCACGCCATGTTCGATGGCGTAATCCACCAGCCGGTTCACTTCTTCCTGATCGATGACGTTACCGTCGCCACCCGGTGCCGGAAGTGTAGGCCAGCGCATGCAGCCATAGCCCAGCAGCGACACCTTATCCTCGTTGGGAGGGAACTGGCGGTAAGTCATCTTGCCGACGGGCACTTCCTTAGTGCTTTCGCCGGATTTTTTCTTGTCGGGCGTACAACCGTAGAAAGCCGCTGTGGCTCCCACCGTACTGATGCCGACTATTTTAAGGAAATCTCTTCGATTCATCTGTTTTTTCTCGTCCATTCTCTTTCTATATATAAAGGTAAGACAATCCGATTAAAGTACACGATGGCGTTCATGGCCTTCCACGTAGATGGCACTCAGCGGACGGGCCGGACACAAGTTCTCGCAGGCTCCGCAACCGATGCAGCGTGCTTCGTTCACTGCCGGAATCTTCAGTGAATCGGGGTTCGAGGGGTCGGACGGAACCATGGTGACGGCGTTCACCGGACAATGGCGGGCACAGTTACCGCACTCCTGCTTGTCGGTAAGCGGGATACACAAATCTTTTACCCACACGGCATGACCAATCTGGATAGAAGACTTCTCTGCCTTGTCAATTTTCAGGATGGCTCCGGCGGGACATACTTCGGAACAGCGCGTACACTCCGGACGGCAGTAGCCGCGTTCGTACGACATGTAAGGCTGCATGAAAGTATCCAGCGAATGAGAAGGACGGAGCACTTCGTTCGGACAAGCCGACACGCACAGCTGGCAGGCCGTGCAATGTGACTGCAGATGGCGGAGTCCGCGTGCGCCCGGAGGTACAATTGGGGTTTGACGTACCGGCTCTTTCTTGTCCACGATGTCGGCCAGTCCGCCATCCATCTTGATGGCCTCGGCCTTCTTGGCTACCTGTGCTTTCAGCACCGAACCGGCCAGCAGCAAGGAACCGGCCAGGAACTCGCGTCGTCCGGCGGTACGGTCGGCTGTTTCCAGTGCCGAAGCTTCTGCCTTTTCCGCTTTCTTTCCGTAGGCAAACCGATAGCCGATGGCTCCCTTATGGCATTTGTCCAGACAGTCCATGCAAGCCACACAGCGGCTGCCGTCTATCGCATGGTTCTTCACATCGATGCAGGCGGCCTTGCAATTGCGGGCGCAAAGCGTACAGCCGTTGCATTTCTCCTTGTCAATCGTGATGCGGAACAAGGCAAAGCGGGAGAAGAATCCCAGCACGGTGCCCACCGGACAGATGGTATTACAATAGGTACGTCCGTTGCGTGCCGCCAGTACCACTACCAGCACCAGCATGACCGCTGCCACTATCAGCACCGGCAGACTCTTGAGCCAGACATCCACCGAATAGAAGGCATAGCTGTCCATGCGTTCGGCCATAGAAGCCAGCAGGTTGTTTCCCCACATCCATAAAGGTTGCAGGAAACTGTGTGCCGCACGGCCGTACACGGCATACGGGTCGAGCAAGGCTACCAGGGCATGCACACCCAACAGCATCGCCAGCACAAACCCCGCCAGCACACCGTAGCGCAGCCAGCTTTTCGGCTTGGAATACGTGTAGGGCATCTTCTTGCGTCCCCGGCCCAGACGGGCCACCACATCCTGAAACACGCCCAGCGGACAAATGACCGAACAGTACACCCTGCCCGCTATGAGCGTGAGCAATATCAAACACACGATTACTCCGGCGTTCAGTGCCAACAAAGCCGGAAGGAACTGTATCTTCGCCATCCAGCCAAGCCATGCATGAAGCACGCCCGTAAAATCGACAAACAACAGCGTCACGAATACCAGGCACAGCATCCCCAGCGTGAGCCTGAGTTTTCTCAACATATTCACAGTAAAAGCAATTTTAGTTAGTTATTATATTCTATCACGTTTTCGTGGTAAATCCTCACAAAAATAAAAGGAATTGTGTTTCGAAGAGTCTTTTTGCGCAGTTTTTTATCCCAAACAGTATAAATATTCGATTAACTTACGCATAAAGGGCCCTTTTGCAGCATTTATGCAGAAAAAATGTCATAAATATTGATTATCTGAATTACAAATTCTAATTTTGCTCCACTATTACCTAACAAAAGAACAGCAGTTACAACATGACATACGCATTTATTACGGCAGCCGAAGCCGCTGCCACCATTCATCATGGGGATACCGTCGGCATCGGCGGTTTTTCATCGGTAGGTACACCGAAAGCCGTGCCGGAAGCACTGGCTGCCTATGCAGAAGCACAGCATGCACAAGGGAAAGAATTCAAGGTAGGCCTTATCACGGGCGGTGCCACGGGCTGTCAGGTGGACAGCGCGCTGGTCAAGGCACACGCCGTATCGTTCCGTACGCCTTTCCAGTCGAACAAGGACATGCGCGAATCCATCAACCAGCACGAAGTGCAGTATTTTGACCTCCACCTCTCGCAAATCGGACAGGACGTGCGTTACGGTTTTCTGGGGAAAATCCACGTAGCCATCGTAGAAGCTTCCGACCTGACGGACGACGGAGAAATCATCCTGAGCACTTCCGTAGGTATCTCGCCTACCCTGCTCCAGGTGGCCGAACGGGTTATCATCGAACTGAATGAGGCGCATACGGGAAAACTTACCGGCATGCACGACATCTATATTCCGGCCAACCCGCCTTACCGGACAGAGATTCCGGTGTATCATGTAAACGACCGCGCCGGACACATCAGCGTGAAAATCGACCCGAAAAAGATTACGGGAGTGGTACGCACGAATGCCCGCGACCACATCGCGGCCTTTACACCGCAAAATGAGACAACCCTGCAAATCGGACATAACGTGGCTGCCTTCCTGCTACGCGAATGGAAGAACGGGGCCATCCCCAAGGAGTTCCTGCCCCTGCAGTCAGGAGTGGGCAACATTGCCAATGCGGTACTGGGTGCGCTGGGTGACGACCCGAACCTTCCGGCGTTCTCCATGTTTACGGAGGTGATACAGAACTCCGTCATCGACCTGATGATGAAAGACCGTATCCGCCTTGCTGCCGGCAGTTCGCTCACCTTGTCGGAAGACCGTCTGGACACGATGTACGAGCACATCGACACCTTCCGCGAACGCATCCTGCTGCGCCCGCAAGAAATCACCAACCACCCGGAGATGATTCGCCGCCTGGGTATCATTGCGGTAAACACGGCCCTTGAAGCAGACATTTTCGGCAACGTGAACAGCACGCATGTATCGGGCGGCAAGATAATGAATGGAATTGGAGGCTCGGGAGATTTTGCCAGAAACGCATATTTGTCTATCTTTACCACCCCGTCGGTGGCCAAGGACGGACTGATTTCGTCCATCGTGCCCCAAGTATCCCACGTGGACAGTACGGAACACGACGTACGCATCCTCGTGACGGAACAGGGCGTGGCCGACTTGCGTGGCAAATCGCCTTCGCAACGTGCCCGCTGCATCATTGAAAACTGCGCCCATCCGGACTACAAGCAACTGCTGTGGGACTACCTGAAACTTTCGGAAGGAAAGTCCTGCCACACGCCGATGTCGCTGCGCAACGCCTTCAAGATGCATATAGCGTACGCCGAGACGGGTGACATGCGAAACACCCAATTTGAATCATAAGAATGGAAAAATTCGACATACACATCCTGGGATGCGGTTCAGCCCTGCCCACTACCCGCCATCAGGCGACCTCGCAGGTGCTCAACATCCGCGAGAAACTGTTCATGATTGACTGCGGCGAAGGGACACAGGTGCAGTTCCGCCGCGCCAAACTGAAGTTCAGCCGGCTGAACCACATCTTCATTTCTCACCTCCACGGCGACCACTGCTTCGGCCTGATGGGACTGATTTCCACCTTCGGCATGCTGGAACGTACCGCCGACCTCCACATTCATGCCCATGCCGACCTGCAACGCCTGCTGGAGCCTCAACTGGAATTCTTCTGCAAGGGAATGCCCTATCAGGTGGTGTTCCACCCCTTCAACCCCGGCGAACGTACGGTCATTTACGACGACCGTTCCGTCAGCGTGGAAACCATTCCCCTGCGTCATCGTCTGCCCACCTGCGGTTTTCTCTTCCGCGAGAAGCCGACACCGAACCACATCCGGCGCGACATGATTGACTTCTACGGCATTCCCATCTGCATGATGAACCGCATCAAGAACGGTGAGGACTACACACTGGAAGACGGCAGGGTGATTCCCAACTCAGAACTGACCACTCCCTCCAACCCTCCCCGCGCGTATGCCTATTGCTCGGATACAGTCTACCTGCCCCGCATCGCAGCACAAGTGGCCGGAGTGGATTTGCTGTTCCATGAAGCTACCTTTACCGAAAGCGAAACCGTCCGCGCCAAACAGACCCTGCACTCCACCGCCGCACAGGCTGCCCGGATTGCCAAGGACGCACAGGTGAAGCGTCTGCTCATCGGGCACTTCTCTGCCCGCTACGAAGACGAGAAGGCCCTGCTCGAAGAGGCCCAAGCCATCTTCCCCGACACACTGGCCGCCGACGAGGGACTGAAAATCTCACTCTGAGAAGTTAAAGAAAACTAACCCTATTAAACCGAACCAACGGATTGTCGTCTTACCCAACAATGACGAACCCGCACACGCCATGAACAATTATAACGAAAAAGAAACCATACTGATGCTTCAGGACCCGTCGACCCAGCAGAAAGCGTTCGAACGGATTGTGAAGGCCTACAGCGAACAGCTGTACTGGCAGATACGACGCATGGTGGTTTCGCACGACGATGCCAACGACTTGTTGCAGAACACGTTCATCAAGGCCTGGACCAACCTGGACTATTTCCGGGGAGATGCCAAGCTTTCCACGTGGCTCTACCGCATCGCCTTCAACGAATGCCTGAACTTCCTGAACAAGCAGCGCGCCGAAAACCAACTGTCCATCGACGATGCCGATGCCGCTCTGATAAACAAGCTGGAAAGCGACCCTTACTTTAACGGCGACGAAACGCAACGGCTTTTTCAGAAGGCCATCCTGCAACTGCCCGAGAAACAGCGCATCATTTTCAACCTGAAATATTTCCAGGAAATGAAATACGAGGACATGTCGGAAATCTTAGGCACCAGCGTAGGCGCACTGAAGGCATCCTACCATCATGCCGTCAAAAAAATAGAAGATTTTTTTCACCAGCATGATTAAACCTTTTTTACAAATTCGAATCTAACTTCCAAAGGAGGCAACAATATGAAAAAGGAAGAAACTGACTTATTAAAGAGATGTGGAACCGAGAACCCGTTCACAGTGCCTGAAGGTTACTTTGCTAACTTCACGGAACAGCTGATGGACAAGCTTCCGGAACGAGAAATACAGCCTGCACCTCAGCTCACGCTGTGGGCACGCGTCAAACCTTGGGTGTACATGGCTGCCATGTTCTGTGGCCTGATGCTCAGCGTACGGATGTTCGTAGGTGAAAAAGAAACACAATCGCCTGCCGCCGGCACTATGGGTGACATGGAATTTTCAGAAGTACCCGATGAATACATCGACCCCATTGTCGACCAGACCATGATGGACGACTATACTCTATACGAGTATCTCACTGATGCAGATACGGAAATTTATAAATAAACCAACCATGATAAAAAGAACTTTTTATGCCCTGACTCTCCTGCTCATCTTGTGTGTGAGCAGCATTCAGGCACAGAATACCAAATTCAGCAAAGAAGAATTCCGCAACCGCCAGAAAGAATTTTTCATTCAGCAGGCGGGACTGAGCAACGACGAAGCACAAAAATTCTTCCCTCTCTATTTTGAACTGCAAGACAAGAAGCAGGCGTACAACAAAGAGGCGTGGCAAAAACTGCGTCAAGGCAAGAATCCCAACACCACGGAAACGGAATATGGGAAAATTGTGGAAGATGTGATTCAGGCACGTATTGCAGCCGACGAACTGGAATTGGAATATGTGCGGAAATACAAACAATTCCTTCCGGCCAAGAAAATCTATCTGTTGCAGAAAGCGGAAATGCGCTTCCACAGAGAACTGCTAAAAGGTTTCAAACACGGTCAGAAAGGCCCGGAAAAGAAAAAATAAAGGATACGGATAGATTTTTTCTTCCAAAAATTTGGAAAACAAAAATCTTTGCGTACCTTTGCACCGCCTTTGAAAAACAAGGCAACTCTCAAGAAGAGTTTTGGAGAGGTGGCAGAGTGGTCGATTGCGGCGGTCTTGAAAACCGTTGTACTGCGAGGTACCCGGGGTTCGAATCCCTGTCTCTCCGCTGAAACCTAAGACATTAGGTAGTCAAATTAAGACAAGTCCCGTAAAACGTTGATTTTACGGGACTTTTTCTATTTATTCGGTGGACAACCGAAAGACATTCAAATGCCCACTTCTGACAAAGTTCCGTTACTAAATCGTTACTAAAAATCAGCCTGTAAAAATAGTAACGATTTTCGATGTAAGTCCTTGATTTGTCGCTCATTGACGTTCAAATGTCTGCTTGTAACCCAATTATTAATTATTCCTTTGCAGAGGGAAGTCATTACACCCACTGCAACGGAGCTAAATTAAAAAAGGATATGAGTAAGAGTACATTTAAGATTCTATTCTATCTAAGAAAGAATCAGGTAAACAAAGACGGAACAGTTTGTATTATGATTCGTTTGTCACTTAACGGTGAAATCACACAGTTCAGTTCTAAACTGAGTGTAAAACCGGATGCTTGGGATACAGTTTTGGGCAAGGCGAAAGGAAATACACAGAAAGCCCGCCAGTTGAATGAAACATTGGAGGACATCCGTGCTTCGCTGAAAAACCACTACCGGGATATTGAAGTGCATGAGTCGTTCGTAACGGTAGAAAAAATACGCAATGCGTTTTTGGGAATAACGGCGAAACAAAGAACACTGCTGGAACTTTTCAAGAAACACAATGAGGATGCAAGAAAACTGGTCGGCATCAGCAAGACGCCTGCAACCCTCGCGAAGTATGACCGCTGCTACCGAAGGCTGGAGGAATTTATGAAAGTGAAATACAATATTTCGGATATATCACTGAAGGAAATCGGCCACATGTTCATTACGGACTTCGAGAACTATCTGAGAACAGAAAGCAAATGCAATGAGAATACCACAGCAAAATTCATGCAGACGTTCAAGATGATTGTAATCATCGCCAAAAACAACGGTTGGATTTATACTGATCCGTTTTCCAACTATAAAATCAGACTGAAACGTGTGGACAGAGGCTATCTGACGGATGCGGAACTTCAAAAGATAATGAAGAAGAAGTTTCCGACTAAAAGACTGGAACAGGTACGGGATGTGTTCCTGTTCTCCTGTTACACGGGATTATCATATGTGGACGTGAAGGAGCTGAAGGCAAGCGACATCAGAATCTCGTTTGACGGGAAACCGTGGATCATGACGCACCGTCATAAGACAGATACTCCGGTAAACGTACCGCTGCTGAAGATACCGCAGGCGATACTCCAGAAATATGAAGGTCAGCTTCCCAAAGGCCAGTTACTGCCTGTACTGAGCAATCAAAAACTTAATTCTTACTTAAAAGAGATTGCGGATTTGTGCGGTATAAATAAAAATATTACCTTCCATCTCGCGAGTCACAGTAAATTCTTTTATTTATTGAATATCAGTGAGTTGAGTATTTTAAAGAATGTGACTGCTAACGATTTAGAAACGAGCTATATTCTTTTTCTTTCACAACTTTGCAATATACAAAGAACGCTTTGATTTCGAGTGCAAAGTTAAATCTAATTTCTGAAAAACAACATTTTATGCTGTGATTTTACAAAATATTAAGATTAGTCTTTGCAAAGGTAAAAGAGTAGTTACCAACAGTAATTTTCATGTAACATCATTTTAAGAGTATGGCAAAGAGAACAAATATTCATGAACGCATACATGTATCTTGTGTATTGGAAGACCTATTGTTTAGCTCCATTTTTACAGATTATATTTCTATTTTGTCTAAATAAAGACAGAATACTACAGATATTCAACGGATTATGATAGATTATCACGGCAAAATGTTATTTTTGTAGCATAAAAACGATAAAAATATGAAGTTAAATTTTCACGACTATGGAAGAAAAAAATAAAGCTAAGAGATAAACTTGCAGATATTGCCTTGCAATGGCAAGCAAGTTTTGGGGTTGCACCGTCTATTACAAGTTCCATCTCTGAATATGATGCGGCAATGTTGGTTGGTATGTCTGAGAAAGAATATTCCGACTATATGAGAGATAAGACTGCTGTTGCCAAAGGAACGGATTTCGTTTATAGAAATATAAAGTATCAAGTAAAGGCCAATCGACCAAGCGGTAAAAAAGGAAGTTTTGTAACGAAGGTTCCAAAAGCCTCAAACTACTTATGGGATAAGTTGATTTGGATATTATATGACAAAAACTATATGATGCAAGAAGCGTGGGAATGGAATGTAGAAGACTACAAAATGGCGTTTGAAAACAAAGATAGGCTATCTCCTGAAGACTATAGGCAAGGACATTGCTTGTATCATTGCTGATTGTAAATTCTAAAGCAACAATAATATGAAACGTGGAGAATTACGAAAGTTGAGCGATTCTGCAAGAAGAAAGGTTTCTCGCAATTTTGGCTTCCGTCAAAGTGGCTATATCAACTGGATTGTAAAAGATGGCTATTTCTTCTGTTTGCAACATTTAGGTTTTGCAAGTGTATATCTTGAAGCAAAGCCGATGTATGCGGATGATTTGTGGTGGGATATATTCAATTTGTCTGAAAACAAGAAATGCCCTACAAGTTTGCGAGGAATAGGTGCGTTCAGTATTCATGCAGCACAACTTAAAGAATATGCTTTCTTGAATGAATGTGCAGAAGAAAACAATGAGGAAGAGTTGTCTAAGAAATGGCAAAATATCTTTTGCTTAGCGGTACAAGATATAGAGAATTTTCTGCGCAACCATCCGAATGCTGATACATTCATTCCCAACAAAAAACTGCAATTATGATGCAGACAAACTCCTATATTTTATCACCTTACTGCACAATGGACGGAAGAACGAAGTAGTACAAGCCATTAAGGAACTTAAAGCCAAAGGACATAGTTGTCAATTTTGTGATTGGGCTTCTGGTATGGACAGCTATGATTTCATCTTGAAATGGTGTAAAGGTTAAGAAACGCTGTTTCTTGCCACTTCGGGGAGGTCTTTTCTGTATCATCCCCATTTTATTCTTGTCATTTCTACTTTGGTTAGAGCCCAAAAATGGTGCTGACAAAAAGAAGAAAAGGTAATGATATTCACTTCCTACGGATTGCAAGTCCGTAGAGACTAAAAAGAACACCAAATGAGATACATTGATTTTAGCTCAGTAAAGGAAACTATAGGGAAGATTTACTTTGGTATTTGTATTTGTGTTTTTGCTTATGCCGTTATTGGTGTACCTATACTATTAGGTATGCTGAAAAAATATGGTGTGAAAACGGAAGCCGTCATTACACCTAATACTTCGTCTTGGCTCCATCGCTATACTACGAACTGTTATCTGTATGAGTTTCAAGTCGGAGATAAAACTTATGATGGAAATTCGCTTGTGGAGGAAGGTGATTATCGCAAGATTGGCACCAGGGTACAAGTACTATACTTGGATTGGTATCCTTCTTTCAACAGACCTACGTATTATTGGGATGATTAATCGCTTTCTGCGGATTGCAAGTCCGCAAGGCTCAAATAAACAAACGCTTATGAAATATCTATGTTTTATATTCTGTGTTCTTCTTGTTGGAGCGTGTTCCAGCACGAAAGGAAGCGGCAAGGACACTTTGTTCTGTGAACTGGACAAAGAAATACAAGATACATTGCAGTCTGTAAGTCAAAAGGTTTTGGAGGAAGACTATGCTCCGCAGGCTATGATAGACTTTTCGGGCAACTGCAAGTTTACCGAAAGGAATATTGGGCCTTGGGTCATTAGTATTCAAATTGAAGATACCGTTAATAAGATAAGTGTTTCGTTGCCGACAAACGCCCCAATGCCATATATCGTGCATAAATACACTGTTTATTATCCCGAAGAATACAACTTGCTTGTAATGGGGTTTGATAAAAATACGAAATTCAGAACTATAAGGATGAAGTAAAGTAAGGAGTTGAATTAGTGCGATGATTTGCTTGCTGCGGATTATCCGTAAGTTCAAGAATATATCAAAACAATATTTACGCAAAAACTAATGATTTATGGCAGAGCATAATATCCAACAACTCAATAGATTCAAAATAGAGAGGGAAAACACAATACAGTTTCCTCTAAGAAAAATGCTGAAGGATTCCATCAGTGAATGGCTTTTGTCTGACATCCAACAGATAAATGTAAAATTATGGAAAGAACTGAGCTGCATTTCAAAAGTAAACAACAAGGATGATATAAAGAGACTAAAGCACTTTGTGAAAAATAACAAAAGCAATTTAGGCCCTATGCTTTATGATGAATTGAAATCCGCAGTGAAAGAAATTGCAGAAGACTTTGAATGGGTATGTAGCAAAGACGGACAGATAATCATGAAGATTGAGGACTGGATAGAAAATGCCAGATTGCGCCTCGGCAAAGAATATCCTGATGTCCTCATATACATAGGACGTAGCTTTGTGAATCCCAAGGAACTAATTATAGGGGGTGTCGTCAATGATGATGATGAGCAAAAGTTATTTGAAAACTATTTCAATAACCAAAATCCACCAGTTCCTATTCATTTCAAAATAATTGTTCAAAACGAAGAATAAACCAAGTAAGAAATCATGAACAACGATATTTTGCTTTCTACGAAATTTAAATCCATAGGAGAGGACGCTACTGTCAGTATGCCCTCCCAAATAAAGGCATTGTTTGGCATGAACCCACAAATTGACGTTCGCTTGATAGACTATGACTATATAGGAGATGCAAAAGATGATGATTACACCTCCTTTGCAGAGAAATTATATAAGGCAAATCCTAATGCTCATTACATATTGGTTACGCATTCCAATGAACTTAAAGACAGTTTGTTGGTAAGAAAAACTTTCCATTTTGATTTGACTGGATTTTATTTCAGTGAAGAAATCCAAACTTGGAGTGTTCCCATAAGCAACAATACCATCGTGTTCTTGGGCATTATAGAAATAGAAACTTTTGAAGATTTAAAGACTGCAATTAGATTCTTGTTTTCAGGAATATATGATTCCCAAAACTTCCTAATACAACATGGTAGTACCTTTGCAAAAAGCGAGATTGTGAACCTCTTGGAAAGGGCTTTGCTTCCCATAAAGAATAGGTATGGGGAAAATCAAGACGTAATTATATCTATGGCCTCAGTATGCCAGCATAAAAAAGATATAATGGTTTTATATCCTTATGGTGGTACAGATTTCGGAAGTTTTATGCTATTTGTTGTGTAGGTTGGATATAATCTGCATAACAGCATTGTTATTTTCCACAACTCTGTGCAATTTTCCGGTTTTGTCATTTCAAGAGTATGGCAAAAGAACAAATATTCATTGCAAACATATATCTTGCTGTGTTAGAAAACCATTTATTTAAGTTCCACATTTACAGATTCTATTTTCATTTTGTCTAAATTACGATAGAATATCGTAGATTTTCAAGGGATTATAACCGATTATCACTACAAAATGTTATTTTTGTAGCAGAAAACGGCAGCAGACATTGATGGAAACTTCACAATTGAAGTGGAGCCAAAAGATACAATCACCATAAAGTTCATTGGTATGCAAGACAGAATCATCAAACTCTCTGAGATGAATTTTGAAAAACTCAATGTCATTACTTTGACAGAAAGTGGAGGACTCACAGGGGAAATTGTTGTTATCAAAAAAAGACATAATCATAAAAGAAAATAAGCTATGGCAAGAGGAAGAGACATTTGCAACACTCTCAAAGCCATTCGCAAACAAATAGCAGATGCTAATGGGATTGCCTATTCACCAGAAGAATGTCACTTCACTGGTGAGTGCAAGGGAACTTGCCCCAAATGCGAGCAAGATGTGAGAGATTTGGAGTATGAATTGCGACGTAGGCAGATTGCAGGAAAGGCCATCAAGGTCGTTGGCATTGCAGCAGGACTTGTTGCATTAACGGCTTGTTCTGATGGAAAACCACAGCGAAATGCTTCAGACATGGTTACAGGTGAAACAATCATTGTTAAAAAAGAAGAACCGAACCCAAGAAACAGACAATTAGAAGGAGCCATTTCTCTTGGCAACAAGGAGAAACTTCTGGAAGAAGAAAACAGAAAGGACGGGGAGGCTTCATACAATCCATCCTTAGAAACAAAAGAGATAAAAAAGAATATCAAAGGCAATTCCTCAAAAAATCAAGCCAGGAATGCTGTCACCAGGTCTGCCATTGGTATAGATTCCATTGAAAGCAGCAAAATATTTGATAATGCTGATGAGGAAGCGTCATTCCCTGGTGGCATAGCGGCGTGTATGAAATATATTGCAGACAATTTTCGCTATCCAAACATACAGGGCGATTGCAGCATACAAGGAAAAATTGTCGTTACTTTCACGGTCAATGAGGATGGAAATCTAAGTGACATCAAAGTGAAGAAAAGCGTCTATTCTGACCTTGACAAAGAAGCAGTCCGGGTGGTGAAAAGTATGCCGAGTTGGATTCCTGCCAAGCAAAACGGCAAGGCTGTGAAATCAAGATACACGCTTCCTGTCTACATCCACGTGCAGTAACTATAAAAAAGGAATAATCATGGCAACAAGAGGACGCAACATTTGCAACACGCTCAAGGCCATCCGCAAGCAAATAGCGGATGCCAACGGAATCAGTTATTCACCCGACGAATGTCACTTCGAGGGTGAATGCAAGGGCACTTGCCCGAAATGCGAGCAAGACGTGAGGGACTTAGAACACGAATTGCACCTCCGACAGATGGCAGGGAAAGCCATCAAGGTCGCAGGAGTGGCTTTGGGCATCACCGCCCTCACCGCATCCGCCACATCGTGCGCCACGCAGAAGGGATATTACAAATCGACACCGCCTAAGTCTGAAAAGGTTATCCCTATCCTGTTCCAAGAATACACCACCAACGACACCGCCCTACTCCAAGCGAAAGATTCTCTCAGCAAGAAAGGAGTGCTCTTCGTCCAAGGGCATCTCATTAGCGACGAGGACAATGAGCCGCTTATTGGAGCCTCCGTCATCGCTAAACATTCGGGAAAGTATGCAATAACTGATGTCAATGGAAACTTCACTCTCGAAGTGGAGCAAGGCGACACGATAACCGTGCAATACATCGGCTTCATAGACCGAAGCATCAAACTATCAGAAATGAGCCGAGACAAGCTCAATGTCATCACTCTAATATTCAACGAAAGTGCCTTAGGGGAAGTCGTGGCAGGAATCGTTCCCGAAGTCAGAGTTAGAGGAACAGCTCCCGTCATCAAAAGAGAAGATACTTTCGAAGAGGCTTCATTCCCAGGCGGTTCGACTGCATTGACGCAATACATCAAGACTAACCTTCAATATCCAAAAGAATGTCGGGAAGGCGCGCCAATAGGCAGAGTCATCCTTGGTTTCACCGTCAACAAGGACGGAAGTTTGAGCAACATCAAGGTGGAGAAAAGTCTTGTCCCTATCCTCGACGAAGAAGCCATCCGAGTACTGAAAAGCATGCCGAAATGGACTCCTGCCAAGAAAAACGGCAAGGTGGTGAAATCACATGCCACCGTTCCTTTCACATTTAAAGTAGAATAATATGAAGACCGCCCCACTCATTTGCATCGACCGCCACCGCCTCACGATAGATGGCGATGGCGTCACCACGCTTGTGGCATTCCACGGTTGTCCGCTTCGTTGCAAATACTGTCTCAATCCCCAATGCCTTGATGCTGACGGCGTATGGCAGGAGGTGGATACAGAACTGCTGATGGCGAACGTGGAGATGGACAACCTCTACTTCTTAGCTACAGGAGGCGGCATCTGTTTTGGTGGAGGTGAACCGCTTCTGTGGAGTTCATTCATAAAGGAGTTTTGTGAACTATGCCCAGAGGGATGGCACTTTACGATGGAGACGAGTCTAAACGTACCTCGCCATCACTTGGAGAAAGTCACCCCATACATTGACTCCTTTATCATCGACATCAAGGACATGAATCCTGCCATCTATCAAGCCTACACAGGTAAGCCCAACCGGCAAGTTATCGACAACCTTGTCTGGCTCAAAACTCATGCCAAACATAAAGACAAGATCATCCTTCGTCTCCCCATAATCCCCAAGTTCAACACCGAAGATGACAGGAAACACAGTCGCCAAGTCTTAATAGAATTAGGATATGAGAATTTTGATGAATTTGAATATGTTATTAGAAACAAATAAACAGTTTTAATTATATGTCCCAATGAAATGGATTTGAATGTAAATTCCATCTCATTGGGGTATTGGATAAAAATTATTGGTAATTTTTAATAGTACGTTTTATGCTATTAGACTCTCTGCGAAGTTCATTAGCTACACTGTCTTTGTATGCAGCCATCCGTACCATTTCATTGTATTTGAGAACAGAATCTTCGTAAGCTGCAACACGATTTTTGACATAGTCTATGACATTTTCGTCTCTGTTTACAGAGAAGTGCTTCTCTATATATAAGATGTTTGGGTCATCAGCAGACAGAACCATCTTCAAAGCTCTATACTTCAAGTCTGCCTCCTCCCAATCTTGGTGCTCTCGCCATTGGGTGAGGTTGCCCCCAATGGAGAGAACGAGAGATAGAGCCAAGCCGCCAATGAAAAGAAGAACATACTTTGATGTAGGCTCGAAGCGATGGGTGACAAGTTTCTTCTGAGGTGAATTGTTCATCACTTCAAGTTTGTCTTGCAATGCCTTCGAGGAAACATCATTCTCTTGTCTCATCTGCTTGACAGCATCAACCAAGAGCTTGCTTCGCTGCTCATTTTTGCCGAGTTCAGCCTTGATAAGGTCAACAAAAACAACAATGGCATCTCTTAATTTGGATATTTTACCTCTGACTTCCTCTTCCTTGCCAAACATAGCAATGATTGATTTCTCCAACTTGGTTGTGTCATTACTTGCAGGAACGGTTTCCGCTCCTGCGTACTTTGGTGAAGCAGAAAGTTCATCGACTTTCTGCTCCAATCTCTCAACTGTGCCGTAGATGGCTTCCAATAGTTCTTCTTTCATATTTCTTATGTTGTTTGAATGGTTTGTAACTTGCATCAAAGGCTAAAGCCCTTTCTGCGTTTCTTCTTTTTCTTCTTGGCTGATTCATCCTCTGGGAAAGACTCAAAGGTCTGAGCGTTGGCAGGAGCAAAAAGTCCTATGGAAGAAATACCGTCCCAAGGGTCTTGACTGCTCTCCGATATGGATGGCTCCTGGTTGTTCTTGTGATTGCCTTGCTCGTATTGCTGAGCAGATTTGGCTCTTGCTGATAAAAGGTTCTCCGTTCCCTCTAATCTCGCATTCAGTTTGCCAAAGCTATAGTCTCGGCTAATCTGCGTACCCTTGAAGCTATATCCATCCTTGCAGAAACGGATGCCTTGAACCTTGGTTCGCTCCTTATCCTTATAGACAAACTCTAAGTGAACACCTCGTTTTGCAAGTTCACTTTTGAACTCGTCCCAGCTATCTGCCATTCTCAATGCGCTCTTTACAGCATTGTGAATCTCATATTTGGCTCGCTCAGCATTGTGTAACTTACGAGTATTAGTATTGCTCTTGTCCGTTCCGTAGGTAAATCCATACTTGGATTTAAGAGCCTTGGTCACTTGCTCATTACACCTGTAATCATTCCTGTCTGATATGAGTTTGCCCTCGTTATTGATGCGGTTATACACGATATGACAATGCGGATTGTCCGTGTTGTGATGCCTTACGATGATGAATTGGGTATCGGTGATGCCCATCATCTGCATGTATTCAAGGGCTATCTTAGCCATGAACTCATCCGTCAAACGTGGCTTGTCCTCTGGTTTGAAGCTCAATGCAATGTGTCCCACAGGCTTCTTAATCCTTGGATTTAGCTGCCTCTGTAGCTCGAAACTTTGCGTTATCTCGGCATTCGTGCCGAGTAACACACCATCCGAGGCGATGGTTTTCGCCTCGTCCTTGCCTGTAACATAGCGGATGCAACCACCAAATGAGCTGCCCTTCTTTAGCTTGCCTATCATGTGGTATCCTCCTTTCTGCCCATACTGCTTGGCTTCGGTTTATAACTTGCTTGGCGATACTCGCCAAGGATGGCTTTCAATCTTCTCAACAAGTCCACCACAAATACATGGGTTTCGTGGAAACCTCTCTGATGCGACAGTTTGGTAAGTTGGTTGAGATTGTTCGCCATGCCTATGAGGTTCTTGGCCATGGCTACCGCTTCAGCGTTGTGTCCGCTGACCACCTCGCCATTCAAGGCGGACTCACGGATGTACTCCGCCAACTTGCGGTTGGCTTTTCTCGCCCTCAGTCTCAGTGCCTCGTAGCTTGGCTTCGAAAACTTCACCGTGACAGACTTCGACAGCTTGCGAACCCTGCCTGTGGGCGGCCTTCCGCCCTTCTTGCTCTGTTCCTGTATGTTTGTCATTCGATATACTGTTTACAGTTGGTACACTCATTTTCTGCGACCGTCGGGAGCAAAATTCCTCCGCCCTCATTGTGGAGCGAGGCGTTTTGGGA
>NZ_JBBKBF010000068.1:0-18508 GCF_037892625.1 Phocaeicola sp. ICN-14070
GCTATCCCCACTAAAAATCTACTGAGCCATGAAAACGCCGAAGAGTTTAGAGTGAAACGCCCTTACGTTTTAGGTGAAACGCAAGGGCGTTTCACTTTAAATGTACTTGCGTTTGAAAGCAAACGCTTAGGCGTTTTTGAAGGTCGCTTGAAAGGACTCTTTTTGAGGAGAAATGAATATAAAAAGAAAGGCAACTCATCGTACTGGATAAGTTGCCTTTCTTTTTGTCGGGGTAGCGGGATTCGAACCCACGACCCCCTGCTCCCAAAGCAGGTGCGCTAACCGGACTGCGCTACACCCCGAACAATGTAATAACTTTTACTCTTTTTGACTTCTGTCGGGGTAGCGGGATTCGAACCCACGACCCCCTGCTCCCAAAGCAGGTGCGCTAACCGGACTGCGCTACACCCCGAAGTGTCTTTCTCAAAAGCGATGCAAAGGTATGGCTTTTTATTTTAATATGCAAATCCGGATGCTCTTTTTTTGCAGGAATTTTTCGGATATTTTTAAAATCGTTTGAAATTCAATGGAATAGAAAAAATCTTTTTTTTAGGGCATCCGGATATGCGTGACTTATTTCTGTGGTTTCAGCCAGCGATCAAGCCAGTTGAAGAAAGTGCGTTGCCACAAAATACCGTTCTGCGGTTTCAATACCCAGTGGTTTTCGTCCGGGAAAATCAGCAGTTCGGCAGGAATACCTCTCAGTTTGGCAGCGTTGAATGCGGCCATACCCTGCGAAGCCAAGATGCGGTAGTCTTTCTCGCCGTGGATGCAGAGGATAGGCGTATCCCATTTGTCGACAAACAGGTGAGGAGAGTTGGCATAGCTGCGCTTTACAGCTGGGTTGTTCTTGTCCCAGTACGGGCCACCCAAATCCCAGTTGGTGAACCAGAGTTCTTCGGTTTCGAGATACTGCTGTTCCATGTTGAAGAATCCGTCGTGTGCGATGAAGGCCTTGAAACGCTTGTTGTGGTGTCCGGCCAGCCAGTATACAGAATATCCTCCGAAGCTGGCACCTACACAGCCCAAGCGGTCTTTATCTACGTACGGTTCCTTGGCGATGTCGTCGATGGCGGTCAGGTAGTCGTCCATGCAGTGTCCGCCGTAGTTGGTGCTGATTTCTTCCAGCCATTCCATGCCGAATCCCGGCAAACCGCGACGGTTGGGGGCAATGATGATGTAATCGTTGGCAGCCATAATCTGGAAGTTCCAGCGGTAGCTCCAGAACTGGCTGACGGGGCTCTGCGGACCGCCTTCACAGAACAGCAGGGTAGGGTATTTCTTGTTCGGGTTGAAGTCTACCGGATAGATTACCCACGAGAGCATGTCTTTACCGTCGACAGTCTTTGTCCAGCGGGCTTCTACTTTACCTAACTTCAGCTGCTTGAAGATGTGGTCGTTTTCCTGCGTGATGCGGGTTACCTCATTGGCCTTGTTCAGGTTGACGGTGAACAGCTCGTCGGCTTCGCTGATAGAGTGACGCTTGGTGAGAAGTTGTCCGTCGCCCAGCATTTCTACAGAAGCATAGTCGTACATGCCTTCTGTAAGCTGTTCCACTTCTCCCTTCAGGTTCGTGCGGTGAATCATGCTGGTGGCATGCCATACGCCGGTGAAATAGAGAGTCTGGTTATCCGGAGCCCAGCAGTAGCTGTCTACACCCGACTGGAAGGCTTCTGTAACGTAAGTCTTCTTGTCGTTCTTCAAATCCATTACGCAAAGGCGGTTGCGGTCGCTTTCGTATCCGTCGCGCTCCATGCTTTGCCAGGCAATGAATCCGCCGTCGGGGGAGAACTGCGGGTTCGTGTCGTAACCCATGTTCTTGTCGGTAGCGTCTTCCTTGCAGAGGTTGCGGGTCTGCTTGGTTTCCAGATTATACAGGTAAATGTCCGAATCGGTAGAGATGGCGTATTCCAGTCCAGTTTTCTTGCGGCAGGTATATGCGATGGATTTGGAGTCAGGACTCCACGTAAGCTGTTCGATGCCACCGAAAGGCTTCATCGGAGATTCGTAGGGTTCGCCAGCCAGGATGTCGGTCGCTTCGCCTACCTTGTTTCCGGCAAACGGAGCCACGAACGGATGCGGTACGGTCTGTACCCACTCATCCCAGTGCTTGTACATCAGGTCGTCTATCACCATTCCGCTGGCCTTGTCCAGGTCAGGATATTTGTCGACGGTGCGTTCGCCGTATTTCACCTGTGAGATGAAGAGCACCTTGCTCTCGTCGGGTGAGAACTTGAATCCGTCAATTCCTCCGGCAAATGAAGAAAGCTGTACGCGTTCGCTGCCGTCGGGATTCATTTCCCAAATCTGGCTGTTGCCATCGGCATCCGGTGCCAGGAAAGCAAGTTTGCTGCCGTTCTTGATCCATGCAGGTTCTCCTTCGCTGGCAGCTGTAGTAGTGAGCAGCTGGTTGCCTGAGCCGTCGGCATTCATTACGTAGATTACCAGATGGCTCTTGTTTTCTTTCACGCTGTAGTAAGACACCGTGTAGGCAATGCGTTTGCCATCGGGCGATACACAGGAACTTCCGATGCGCCCCATGGCCCAGAGTGTTTCAGGGGTCATACGGCCGTCTTTTACCGTAACCTCCTGCTTGCCGATGATGGGGCCATCTGCCTGTGCGGCTTTTTCAGGACCTACACAGGACGATGTGGCGAGCATCATGGCTGCTGTCATAGTCATAAAATCTGTTTTTTTCATGTGTTTATTTGATGGTTTGATGATTAAAATTCTTCGTTGTGGATTTTTCTTTTTGAGTCACTCTCGAGTTCCTTTCCGTAGTATTTGCAATAGACGGCTTCTGCATCGTGACCTGTCTGGTGGCAATGCGGGCACTGGCGTTCTGCCTGCTTTTTCTGCTGGCTTACCATGGCCGCCGATACGATTCCTGTAGGTACGGCAATGATGGTGTAACCGGTGAGCATGATGATGGCCGACAGAAATCGTCCTGCCGGAGTAACGGGAGTGATGTCGCCATAACCTACGGTGGTCATGGTAACAATGGCCCAGTAGATGCTGTTGGGGATATTGTTGAATTCAGACCCGGGTACGTCGCCCTCAATCATGTACATGACTGTTCCCATGGAGGTAACCAGGATGAGGACAAAAAAGAAAAATACGGATATTTTCGGTGCGCTGATGCGTAGGGAGCGCAGTAGCAGATTGCCTTCACTGATGAAAGAGAACAGTTTGAAGATGCGGAATATCCGGATGAGCCGGAAGGCCCGGATGACTAGCAGGTAGTGTGCTCCCTTCAGGAAGAAGCTCAGGTAAACCGGCAGGGTAGCCAGCAGGTCGACCAGCCCGAAGAAGCTGAATATGTATTTCCGGGGATTTGTCAGGCAGTAAATACGGGCCAGGTATTCTATGGTAAAGAAGAGAGTAAGAAGATACTCTAATAATCGTAATACCCAGTAAGCCGTGGGAGAAAACAGGTGCATGCTTTCCAATATGACCATCAGCACACTGACAATGATGCTACTGATTAATATGATGTCGAACAGTCTTCCTTTTGGTGTGTCTGATTCGAAAACGATGGAATATACTTTCTGCTTCAATGTTTCATTGTGCAGGAAATGCTGCCATCGGGTATAGAGTTTTGAAAAGTAGTTCATGGCTTTACCTTTGTTTCTGCAAAGGTAAGACAATAAATGGAAAAAGAGGAATGTAGCAGAAAAAAGAGGCGCCCCTCGATGGCTTGTCTGTATGCCATTGAGGGGCGCGCTGCTGTGTTAAGTGAGATAATCTTTTTATTTTTTCTTACCTCCCATGCGTTCCTGACGTTCTTTCTGGAGACGTTCCTGTTCTTTCTGCAGGGCTTCCAGTTTGGCCATCAGTCCGCTTGCCTTTTGCTGTGAAGGTTCCTTCTTGTTGGCTTCCAGCTGGGCGAGCAGTTTCTTTTCATCGGTCATGCGGCGCATAATCCACATGGTAATGATACCAATCAGACCGGAGATGAAGTAGTAGTAGCTCAATCCGGATGCGTAGTCATTGAAGATGAAGAAGAACATCACAGGCATGATGTACATCATCCATTTCATGGCAGCCATCTGCGGATTGTTGCCCATATCCTGCTGTTTCATCATGATGATCTGGTTGAGCACCGTAGTGATGCTGAACAGCAGACAGAACAGACTCAGGTGGTTGCCTAACAACGGGATGTGGTAGCTCCAGCTAATCAGGTCGTCGTAAGCCGAAAGGTCATCAGCCCACAAGAATCCCTGCTGACGCAACTCGATAGCGTTCGGCACAAAGAAGAAGAGGGCCATGAAGACCGGAGTCTGCAACAACATCGGCAGACAGCCGCCCATCGGACTGACATTGTACTGGCGATAGAGGGCCATGGTTTCCTGCTGTTTCTTCAAGGCATCTTCCTGCTTCGGATATTTGGCATTAATCTTATCTACATACGGCTTCAAGGCACGCATCTTGGCAGATGATATGAAAGACTTCCAGGTGGTAGGGAGTACCAGTACCTTGACGATGATAGTCATAAGCAAGATGACCATACCCATGCTCAGTCCCCAGCCTGACAACCAGTCGAACAGGTTGATGGTGAACCAGCGGTTAATCAGGCGGATAATCGGCCATCCCAGGTAAACCAGATCTTCCAGTTCCTGATCTTTATCTTTAAAGCTCAAGTCATTGCTGGCCAGTAGTGTCTTGAAGTGGTTCGGACCAAAGTAGAACTGCATGTGCGAAGCTTTGGCACCTGTCGGGTCGAAAGCTGTCTTCATGTCGGCTGCATAGTTCTTCATGTAGCCGCTTCCCTGCTGTTCCATTTTTGATTCGAGTGTGGCATTGTCAAAGTTCTGCTCTGCCATGAACACACAGGAGAAATATTGATTCTTGAAAGCTACCCAGTCGAGTGATTCAGGAATGGTTTCTTTTTCATCCTTTGTTTCGCTCAAGTAATCGAAACTGTCGTCCACCGGTTTGTAGGTCAATGACGTGTAACGCTGTTCGAAGTTGTAACCTTTCTCCATCTGGCGGGCACGCTGTTTCCATTCGATGTTCATGCTCTTGGTAGAAGGAGAGAAGAAATTCTGCATGCCGCTGGCCTGAACGGTAAGGTCTACCATATAGGAGTTGGGCAGCAGTCGGTAGTTGAAGTCCAGATGTCCGCCGTTGGCTGCGTTCAGTCGCATGGTCACGGTAGAATCGGTCACATTGGTCGCCTCGAAATACATCTGCTGGCTGAGGATGTTCTCGTTCTTTCCTTCAAAACCGAAATTCATGGAAGCATCTTCGCCGTCGAACAGAACGAGAGGCTGCTTCTTCTGGTCTTTATACTCTTTCAGCAGGGCCTTGCTTACTCGTCCGCCTTTGTTGGAGAAAGTCAGCTGAACCAACTCGTTCTCCAGTACGGTAAACTGTTCCGTATCCTGTGCGGCCTGGAAGAAGAGGGAAGTGCTGTCAGGGCGTGCCGCTTCAATGGCTGTAGCAGCCTGCTTTTCCTGAGCTTCTTCTTGTTGCTTGATAACCTGTTGGATAGAGTCCTGATAGTGCTGTGCGCGTGCTCTTTCTTCCTGGCTGGGACGGTTGTAGATACCGAATCCCACGATGACCGCTCCAATCAGGATAAAGCCCACTAACGTGTTTTTGTCCATTTCTATTTTTTTACAATGTTATGTTTGGTTTATTTGCTGATAGCTGCCTTGATGAACGACAGGAACAGCGGATGTGGTTTCAGTACCGTACTGCTGTATTCCGGATGGAACTGTGTACCGATGAACCATTTCAGGGTCGGGATTTCCACGATTTCCACCAGGTCGGATTCCGGATTGATACCTACACACTTCATGCCCGCCTTTTCGAATTCTTCCTTGTAGCTGTTGTTGAATTCGTAGCGGTGGCGGTGACGTTCCTGGATATGTTCACTCTGGTAAGCCTCATAAGTCTTGGAGTTCGGGTCGATAACACACTCGTAAGCTCCCAGACGCATGGTACCGCCCATGTTGGTGATGGATTTCTGTTCCTCCATGATGTCGATTACATTGTGCGGAGTCTTTTCGTCCATTTCACGGCTGTTGGCATCGGCATATCCCAGTACGTTTCGTGCGAATTCGATGGCAATGCACTGCATACCCAGACAGATACCGAATGTCGGTACGTTGTGTGTACGGCAGTACTTGATAGCTACGAACTTACCTTCGATACCACGCTGTCCGAATCCCGGGCAGATGATGACACCGTCCATGTCTTTCAGGTGCTCTTCAATGTTGTCGTCGGTTAGGTTCTCACTATTGATAAAGTGAATGTCGGCCTTGCGGTCATTATAAGTTGCTGCTTGTGAAAGGGCTTCCAAGATTGATTTGTAGGCATCCTGCAAATCGTATTTTCCTACCAGTCCGATTCTTACCTTCTCTGTCGCATTGTGACGACGGTTCAGGAAGTCTCTCCACGGGCCGAGGGTAGGAGTTTCGCCTACCGGAAGTCCCATCTTTTCAAGGATAGTTACATCCAGTTTCTGTTCCTGCATACACAAAGGTACTTCGTAGATGGTCGGCATGTCCATTGACTGGATAACGGCGTTGTCGTCTACGTTACAGAACAAAGCAACTTTCTTTCTCAGTCCCATGCTGAGCTCGTGTTCTGTACGAAGCACCAGAATATCCGGCTGGATACCTACAGACTGCAGTTCTTTAACAGAGTGCTGTGTCGGTTTGGTTTTCAATTCACCGGCAGCAGCCAAATAAGGTACATAAGTCAAGTGTACGCACAAAGCGTTCTTCCCTAATTCCCATTTCAGCTGGCGGATACTTTCCAGATAAGGAAGTGATTCGATATCGCCCACAGTTCCTCCGATTTCAGTAATGACGAAATCGAATTTGTATTTGTTGCCCAGCAATTTGACATTGCGTTTAATTTCGTCAGTGATGTGAGGGATAATCTGGATAGTCTTGCCAAGATAGTCACCACGACGTTCCTTGTCGATTACACTCTTGTAGATACGTCCGGTAGTGATGTTGTTGGCTTTGGTAGTTTGGATGCCTAAGAAGCGTTCGTAGTGTCCTAAGTCAAGGTCGGCTTCATGTCCGTCTACGGTTACGTAGCATTCTCCGTGTTCATAGGGATTCAGGGTTCCCGGGTCGATGTTGATATACGGGTCGAACTTCTGGATGGTTACGCTGTAGCCTCTGGCCTGCAGCAACTTACCGATAGATGATGAGATGATTCCTTTTCCTAATGAAGAGGCTACACCACCTGTTACGAAAATATACTTTGTTTCTGCCACAATATGAATATTTAAAAATTAAATTCAACAGTTTAATGTAGTCTACTTTCTTTTCTCTTAAAAAAGTAACTACAGGAAAGCGGGAAACGATATTTTTCCCACATGAAAGAACTACTTCTTCAAGTTTGCAAAATTATAAAAAAAAGCTGAACCCACAAAAGTAAGAAGAGTAAAACCGTGTTTAACTTCAAATATCCTTAAGTTTTCCGGTAGATGTACAAGTAAAATTTTAAACAATGGAGGATAGAAAATAGTTTATTGTGTAATTAGTAGGTACGAAAGCAAACTTCTTTGGGAAATAAATCGTACTTTTGCACAAGATTTTAAGAATGACGAATAATGAAAAAGACGGGTCTTTTTGTGGTATTATTAACAATGTGCGGTGGGTTGGCTGCACAAAATATTGAGGTTTCTTCGGATTCTGTAAAAAATGAGGTAGATTCTTTGAGTGTGACCGCTTCTATGGATAGTTTGCGGACGCCCTTAGAAAAAAAAGTAGTTCCGGTAGTGAAAAAGAAGGTGGAATTACCTCCTTTGGAAGTACGAAATTTCTGGCGGATGTTGCAGAATTTCCGTCAGGATTATAATGCCCAGCTGGAGCGCTGGGACGATATTTACTTGTTGATTACAGGTATTCGTCCTAATCCGGATTATTATAAATTGTCGATGCCGGCCACTTATTATGAGGCACCGATTGAGCAGGCTTTCAGTATTTCTGATTGGAAGCCTCAGATACCTTTTATAAAAGAGAATGTACTGGAAAAACAGTTGCCTCAGGTAGCCGATTTGCGCCATTCTGTTCAGGTAGATAAGGCTGTAAACCGACAGTTGCTTTCTTTTTACTTGTCTTATCCGAACTTGGTGAAACAAAATGAGGAAAATTTAAAAGGGTTAAAACCAATATATGGTGAAGTGATTGTGGATCAGCCGCGGACAGAGAATTTGCTCGATATGATGCAGAATGATGAACTTCCTAATCGGGTGACAGAAAAAGACTTGCTGGTTATCAAACCTAATTTCTGGACCTTTGGTGGAAACGGTTATCTGCAGTTCTCGCAAAACTATATTTCCAAAAACTGGTATAAGGGTGGTGAAAGTACAAAATCATTACTCTCCGGATTTACCTGGCAAGCTAACTATGATGACAGACAACGTGTTCAGTTTGAAAATAAGATTGAGTGGAAATTAGGCTTTATTACAGCTCCTTCAGATACAGTGCATAGTTACAAAGCTAATAATGACCTTCTTCGTTTGAGCTCTAAACTGGGTTATAAGGCATTCAGTACATGGTACTATACATTGTCGGCAGAATTTAAGACGCAGTTCTTCTCAAACTATGAGACTAACTCTGACAACCTGGTTTCTGCTTTCTTTTCGCCGGCTGAACTGAACGTCGGTCTCGGTATGGACTACAAGTTCGTGAAGGATGGAGTTTGCAACTTGTCTGTGCTGGTGAACCCGATAAACTACACTTTGTATAGTGTGGCCAGTGACAGGGTAGATCCGACGAAGTTTAACATTGAAGCAGGTCATAAACGAGAAAGCGTATGGGGTTCTCGTTTGGAGTCCACATTGAAATGGAAAATGTTTTCAATTTTGATGTGGGAGTCTCGTCTTTCTTATACTACCAACTATGAGAAAGTGTTGGGTGAATGGGAAAATACGTTCACTTTCACAATCAATAAATATCTTTCGACGAAATTGTTTGTCCATGGCCGATTTGACGATGGGGTGACTCGTGAAGAAGATAAAAGCTATTTTCAGTTACAGGAACTGCTTAGTTTTGGTTTAAGTTATACTTGGTAAAATATTTGCTATGGACGTTTTTTTTCAGATGCCTTCGTTTGTAACGATACTGGATTTTGTGGGGACTTTCGCTTTTGCCATTAGTGGTATACGGCTTGCCTCTGCCAAGCGGTTTGACTGGTTTGGTGCCTATGTGGTTGGATTGGCTACTGCTATTGGGGGAGGAACGATTCGTGACTTGCTGCTGGATGTAACTCCAGCCTGGATGACAGACCCGATGTACCTGATTTGTACGGCCTTTGCCATGTTTTTCGTTATTTTGTTCGGGAAATATGTCATCCGACTGAACAATACGTTCTTTATTTTTGACACCATTGGTTTGGCGCTGTTTACAATCGTCGGATTTAGTAAGGCGTATACATTAGGGTATCCGTTCTGGATTGCTATTATTATGGGAAGTATTACCGGTGCAGCAGGAGGGGTATTGCGTGATATATTTATTAACGAAATTCCGCTGATATTCCGTAAAGAGATTTATGCTATGGCCTGTGTGATTGGTGGACTGGTTTACTGGATTTGTCTGATGCTGGATATGGAATCTGTGCTTGCACAGATTATTGGAGGAATCACAGTGTTTGTAGCCCGTATTCTGGCAGTCAAATATAAAATTACTCTTCCGATTTTGAAAGGAGATCCGGAGCCTTGACCCCGGTTCCTTTATTTCTTGGACTTTTCCGGAAAAGTAGGAACGCATTTCATCAGATACATAATTTTCCGCTGGCGTTTGTACATGTAAGGACTTGGTTTCCCGGAATTATATTTTCTTGGATTCGGGAGACTGGCTGCAATAAGCGCACATTGTTTGCGGGTAAGTTGAGAGGCCGTGGTGTGAAAGTGAGCTTTCGCCACGGCTTCTGCTCCATATATACCATCTCCCATTTCGATGGAGTTCAGATAAACTTCCATGATTCTTTCTTTATCCCACATCAGTTCTATCAATACCGTGAAATACACTTCGAAGCCTTTTCTGATCCAGGAAGAAGAGGGCCATAAAAATACGTTCTTGGCTGTCTGCTGACTGATGGTACTTGCGCCTCTGGCTTTTTTGCGCTTTTTGTTTTCTTCAATAGCCTTGCTGATTTCTTTAAAGTCGAATCCGTTGTGGCTGGCAAAGCGGTTGTCTTCAGAGGCTATGACTGCCATCGGAAGATGACGTGATATTTTTTCTTCTGGTACCCATTTGTGCTTCATGATCAGTTCCTCGCCTTTTACCAGTTGTTCAACACTTCTTATCACCATCAGGGGAGTGATATAGACTGGGATAAATCTTAACGCAATGACGGAAAGGATGGTCGATGCAAAGAAAAAGATAATCAGATTACGTAGGTATCTTAGAATTCGTTTGCTGTTCATTAGTGCCGGGTGTTGGGATGAAAATTATGCCGAGTCTGAAAGACCCGGCATAATGAATGTTTGTTACTATGAAATTTGTAATTTATTGTAAAGTTCCAGCTTCAGCTTGCTGAATCATTTGCTGGCTGGCATACATATATACTTCTACTCGGCGGTTTTCCTGACGTCCGGCAGCAGTAGAGTTGTCTGCTACGGGATTTTCTTCACCCATACCTGTTACAGACTTAATCTGGCTGGAAGAAGCACCACAAGCCAGCAGATAGCTTGATACACTTTGGGCGCGTTCTTGTGAAAGGTCCAGATTCTTCTGACGGCTTTGTTCTGCTGTACTGTTTTTCCAGCCGGTATTATCAGTATATCCGTAGATGGCTACGTCCATATCTTTGTTCTGGTTCAGCACGTTATTGGCAAATTTACTTAGTGCAGATTTCGCAGAAGAACTCAACGTAGCACTGCTGGTATTAAACAGGATACCAGAGTCGAAAGTTACTTTTACAGCCTGCAAGCCGTTGTTGTCGGTTACCTGTTCTACCTGGGCACCTTCAATCTGTTCAGCCTGTGCAGCAGCTTTATCCATTTTCTTACCAATCAATACGCCAGCACCTGTACCCACAGCTGCACCTACCGCAGCTCCGATGGCAGCTCCTTTTCCGTGGCCAACGACACCTCCGATTATTGCTCCTAAAGCAGCACCACTTCCACCGCCAATCATTCCGCCTTTGGCTGTATTTGTCATTCCGCATCCGCTAAATACCAAGCATGCGCTCAGTAAAATAGCCATTGAATTCATTTTTTTCATTTTGTTTCGTTTTTAATCGTTTAGTTAATATGCAAATATAGGATAGTTTTTCATCGTTTCATTTACCCGATGGCGTACAGAAGCAATTACCTCTTCATTATCTACATTTGACAGCACAGTTTCAATCATTTCTGCAATTTCGTACATTAATTCTTCTTTGGCTCCACGGGTAGTAATAGCTGGAGTTCCTAGGCGGATACCCGATGTCTGGAATGCAGAACGTGTGTCAAACGGTACCATATTTTTGTTTACTGTGATGTCTGCTGCTACCAGTGCTTTTTCAGCTACTTTTCCTGTCAGATCCGGATATTTGGTGCGCAGGTCTACCAGCATGGAATGATTATCAGTTCCTCCTGATACAATGGTAAATCCACGGTCCATTAGGGCCTGAGCCAATACACGTGCGTTCTTCTGTACCTGAATTTGGTATTCTTTATATTCTGGCTGCATACATTCGTAGAATGCTACAGCTTTAGCTGCAATGACATGTTCCAGCGGACCACCTTGAATGCCCGGGAATACAGCTGAATCCAGTAACTGTGACATCATCTTGATTTCACCCTTCGGAGTTTTCTTTCCCCATGGGTTAGGGAAGTCTTTTCCCATTAAGATGATACCTCCGCGTGGGCCACGTAATGTCTTGTGAGTGGTAGATGTTACAATGTGTGCGTATTTTACCGGATTGTCAAGCAAACCTGCAGCAATCAGTCCGGCCGGATGTGCCATGTCAATCATCAGGATGGCACCTACCTTGTCGGCAATTTCACGCATACGTTTGTAATCCCATTCACGTGAATAAGCTGAGCCTCCACCCACAATCAATTTCGGGTGCTCTCTCAAAGCTATTTCTTCCATCTGGTCATAATCTACGCGACCTGTTTCCTTGTTCAGGTTATATTCGCATGGAGTGTATAGAATACCTGAAGTATTCACAGCGGAGCCATGAGACAGATGTCCACCGTGTGCCAGATTCAAGCCCATGAACTTGTCGCCTGGATTCAATACCGCCAGAAATACTGCAGCATTAGCCTGTGCACCTGAGTGAGGCTGTACGTTTGCCCATTCAGCACCGAAAATCTGTTTGATACGGTCGATGGCCAGCTGTTCACTTTGGTCTACTACTTCACATCCTCCGTAATATCTTTTCCCTGGATATCCTTCTGCGTATTTGTTGGTCAGGCAAGAGCCCATGGCTTGCATAACTTGTTCACTTACGAAATTCTCTGAGGCAATCAGTTCAATACCTTTCAATTGTCTCTGGTGTTCTTTCTCAATGATGCTAAAAATAGAATCGTCTCGTTTCATGATATAGTTGTTTTAAAGTGAAAATTCCTGTTAGAAAATAACTCCAACTGAGAAGCTTAGGATATTTTTCCGTTGCTCCAGCTTAATCTTTCCTTCATTATATGGAACTTCGGTCTGATTCGTGTCATAAGTGATGGAGCGAATGGTATTATGAAGTCCCACTTCGTATCGGAAATCAAAGAAAATATTGGATACATTTACAGCCAGTCCTACTACTCCGCTGTACTGGAATGGATACTGCTCTTCCTTTATACCTTGTTGATGAAATCCTGAGAATTCGGTAGAACTGTGTTTCTTCCATATCCATGTTACCTTGGGACCAACGAAGAAAGCCATTCCGTACGGATGTACGTCTATAAACTTATATCCGTAAAGAATGGGAAGGTCAAGCGTGGTCATTCTTCTTTTAATCAAGGCGTTTTCTTTTAGGATTTCCGAGTTGGCCAATGTGCTGGGGATAGAGACACTTCCTTGTGTGATGTTGCAGGAGAACTCCGGCTGGATGAAATGATGCTTTTTCATGTTGAACCGACAGAACACTGCCGCAAAATAACCTACTTTATAGTTATTTTGGGCGAGCTCCAGTTCTTTGCCGTTAATTGAAATCTCATCCGTAAAGAACATGGAAGAATTGAAGCCTGCTTTTACTCCTATATTGAAACGGGGCTGTTTCAGCGTAACCATAGGTGTGGTTACGGCTTGTGCCTGCAATTTGCAAACTGCCAGCACACCGCTTCCAATGAGGGTAAATAGGGCTTCTTTTATCATAATTCAGTTATTTCTTTTTCTCTACAGACCATCCGAACTTGCCTACTTTTTCTCCCAATTCATAATATCCTCCATGCGCATAAACCAGCAAGTTTGATTGTGCCAGTTCGAATTTACCTGTTTCTGAATTCAGGTATTTGTCGTCAGCTTTCACATTGACCACATCGGCAATAAACATGTGATGCGAACCTAACGCCATGATTTCCTTTACCCGACATTCAATGCAGAGAGGAGATTCTTCAATGATAGGAGCCTGTACCATAGAGGCCTTTCCCGGTGTCAGTTTCATTTCCTGAAACTTGTTGTAATCTTTTCCTGAACGAACTCCGCACCAGTCTGTGGCAAAAGCCATGTCTTTGGTGGTCAGGTTGATGACAAATTCCATATTCTTTTTTAGAATGGGATAGGAGTGGCGTTCCGGTCTGACAGAAATATAACACATAGGTGGATTGGTACAAATTGTACCTACCCACGCTACGGTAATAATGTTATATTCTTCTTCACAACTGCCGCATGTAACCAGAGCAGCCGGAAGAGGATAAATCATAGTTCCTGGTTTCCAGTCCTGCTTCATGGTTTACAGAAGTTTGATGTTGTCCTTCTGCTGTTCCTTTTCGCAATAGTGGCATTTCAGGAGACCTTTCTCCTTGTCGATGACATGGAACCAGGTCAGCATCGGCTCGTTGTTGCTGATACATTTCGGGTTGTTGCATTTCACGATACCTTTCAGTTCATCGGGCATTTCTACCTCTTTCTTTTCTACGACTTCATAGTCGCGGATGATGTTTAGTTTGATTTTGGAAGCTACCACAGATAAGCGGCTGATTTCTTCTTCCGTAAAGAAGCGGTCGGCAATCTTGATGATTCCCTTTTTGCCCAGTTTCTTGCTTTCAAAATTGTTGCCTATTGTGATGTTGGCATCTTCATCTTGCAGACCGAGTAAAGATACAACAGTAAACAATTTATTGGATGGTATATGGTCAATGACTGTTCCGTTTTTCAGCGCAGCCACCTGTAATTCTTTCTTTTCACTCATAGTTACTTGAATTGAATAGTTTTCCGGATTATTTTTCAGTATCAGCTTTTACCTCATCGATCGTAATTCCCAGTACGTCGCAAAGGATAGCCTGACGGGCATAAAGACCGTTTTTGGCCTGTTGGAAATAGTAAGCCTTTGGATTGTCGTCCACGTCGTAAGTAATCTCGTTCACACGAGGAAGCGGGTGGAGGATTTTCAGATTCGGACGTGTATGTTCCAGCATCTTGTTATTCAGGATATATACATCCTTTACTCTTTCATACTCCATGAGGTCGGTGAAACGCTCCCGTTGTACACGGGTCATATACAGAATGTCGGCATCTGCAATAGTTTCTTCCGTGAAATCAGTGTGTTCTACGTATTTGATGTGATGTTCCTGGCAATACAGCTTGTATTCGTCCGGCATTTTCAGTTCGTCCGGAGCTATGAAATGGAAAGTAGGATTGAAGTGTCGCATAGCCATCAGCAGCGAGTGAACCGTTCTTCCGTATTTCAAGTCACCTACCAGATAAATATTCAGATTTTCCAGTGTACCTTGAGTCTTATAGATGGAGTATAAATCCAGCATTGTTTGTGAAGGATGCTGGTTTGCACCATCTCCGGCATTTACGATGGGCACCGGAGCCACTTCACTGGCGTAACGTGCAGCACCTTCCAGATAATGTCTCATTACGATGATGTCTGCATAGTTGCTCACCATCATGATGGTATCCTTCAGCGTTTCTCCTTTAGAAGAACTGGTCACCTTCGGATCGGTAAATCCGATGACTCTTGCTCCCAGACGGTTGGCTGCCGTTTCAAAGCTCAGACGGGTACGGGTAGATGGTTCAAAGAACAGAGTGGCAACTACTTTTTCTGCCAGCAGGCGGCGGTTAGGTTTCTTTTCAAACTCTCTTGCCATTTCCAGAAGATACATGATTTTCTCTTTGGAATGTTCGGCGATAGTAACTAAACTTCTATTTTCCATGTTAGCTGTTTTTGATTACTTTTATAATACCGGAGTTCAAAGGTAGGTAAAAAAAATAGAAATCCCACCGTTTTTAGGATATTTCGGACTACGTTTTCGCATTTAAGAGGATATTGCGGAAAATAAGTCTTTGTTACAAAGATTTTCCGTAAATTTGCGGCTTAAAAGTCTAATTAATGAATATAATAAAAGTATGAGAAAGATATTTATATATGCAATGTGGGGTTTTGTGTTCATCTGCATTGCCGCAGTTGCCATCGTTTTTACGGCCATTGCAAAAGGTAAAATAGGTTATGTTCCCCCGGTAGAAGAGCTGGAAAACCCGAATCTGAAGTTTGCTACTCAGGTCATTTCTGAAGACGGAAAGCTGTTGGGAACCTGGTCGCTTAGTAAGGAAAACCGCGTGTATGTGGGCTATGAAGACCTTTCTCCCCATCTGGTACATGCCTTGGTGGCCACTGAAGATGTGCGTTTTGAAGACCATTCCGGTATCGACGCCCGTGCTTTCATGCGTGCGGTTATCAAGCGTGGAATCTTCATGCAGAAACATGCCGGTGGAGGTAGTACCATTACCCAGCAGTTGGCTAAGCAGTTCTATTCACCGACAGCCGACAATGTAATGGAGCGTCTGTTGCAGAAACCTATCGAGTGGGTGATTGCGGTAAAACTGGAACGCTATTATACAAAGGAAGAAATTCTTACCATGTATCTTAATAAGTTCGACTTCCTGAACAATGCCGTAGGTATTAAGACAGCGGCTAAGACGTATTTTGCCAAAGATCCGAAGAACTTGAAAATAGAAGAAGCCGCTACCTTGATAGGTATGTGTAAGAACCCTTCTCTCTATAACCCTCGTCGTTTTAATGAACGTTCTCGCGGACGTCGTAATACCGTGCTCGACCAGATGCGTAAGGCAGGCTTCCTTACTCAGGAAGAATGTGATTCTTTGCAGGCACTTCCGTTGGTGCTGAAATTTCAGCCTGTCGACCATAAAGACGGATTGGCTACCTATTTCCGTGAATACCTGCGTGGCGTAATGACCGCTCGTAAACCGGACCGGAGCGATTACCGTGGCTGGCAGATGCAGAAATATTATGAAGATTCTTTGGCTTGGGAAACCAACCCGTTGTATGGCTGGTGTGCGAAGAATAAAAAGAAAGACGGTACCAACTACAATCTGTATGTAGATGGATTGAAGATTTATACCACTATCAATTCCCGTATGCAGCAGTATGCCGAAGAAGCTGTCTATGAACATGTAGCCAAATACCTGCAGCCTCGCTTCTTCAAGGAAAAGAGAGGGCGTAAGACAGCTCCTTATACCAATCAGCTGACACCGGAGGAAGTGGAACAGATTCTGAACCGCTCCATTCGTCAGAGCGACCGTTACCGTACCATGAAGGCTGACGGATGTTCGGAAGCTGAAATCATGAAAGCATTCAACACTAAATATGAAATGTCCGTATTCTCATGGGATGGAGAAAAAGATACAATCATGACTCCGCTTGACTCCATCAAGTATTACAAACATTTCTTGCGTGCAGGTTTCATGTCCATGGACCCGATTACGGGCCATGTGAAAGCATACGTGGGAGGACCTAATTACAACTACTTCCAGTATGATATGGCTATGGTAGGTCGTCGTCAGGTAGGTTCAACCATCAAACCTTATTTGTATGCGCTTGCCATGGAGAATGGCTTCTCGCCATGTGATGAAGTTCGTAATGTAGAGCAGACCCTCTTCGATGAGAACGGAAAAGCCTGGTCACCCCGTAACAGCTCCAAGTCGCATTATGGAGAAATTGTGACCTTGAAATGGGGATTGGCCAACTCCAATAACTGGATTTCAGCCTACCTGATGAGCAAACTCAGCCCGTACGACCTGGTTCGCCTGATACACTCATTCGGTGTATTAAATAAGGATGTACAGCCTACCGTTTCCCTCTGTCTTGGACCATGTGAAATTTCGGTAGGAGAGATGGTCAGTGCGTACACGGCCTTTGTCAATAAAGGTATCCGTACCGCTCCGCTATTTGTCACCCGTATTGAAGACAATGATGGTAACGTCATAGCCAACTTCACGCCGCAAGTGAATGAAGTCATTAGTGAATCTACTTCTTATAAGATGCTCGTTATGCTGCGTGCCGTAATTAATGAAGGTACGGGTGGACGTGTTCGTCGCTTGTATGGCATCAAGGCTGATATGGGAGGTAAGACAGGAACTACCAACCGTAACTCCGACGGATGGTTTATGGGCTTCACTCCTTCGTTGGTATCCGGTTGCTGGGTAGGTGGTGAAGAACGCGACATCCATTTCGATACGATGCGCGACGGCCAGGGGGCTTCTATGGCATTGCCTATCTGGGGCATCTATATGCAGAAAGTCTATGCCGACAAGACATTAGGCTACTCTCAAGACGAGACTTTCGATATTCCAGGTGATTTCGATCCTTGTAAAGACCGTCTGACAGAGATAGAAGAAGAAAATACCACACGTCTTGATGACGTATTCTTCCAATAACAAAGAACGGCGGGAAGTTGCTTTTCCAACATGCAACTTCCCGCCGTTTTCTTTATATTCCCGCTTTCTCTTTTGAGAAATCAGTCTTATACTTTCTTTACGTATCCTACTGGCATTTCCACGATGGCATAGCCCAGATGGTCAATGCGTATCATCACCTGCGAGTGTCCTCCTATTTCTACCAGCTCACCTTGAAGACCTTTCAGAGAGCCTTTGATTACTTCTACCTGTTCCCCTGGGGCCAGCGGCTCATTCTGGAACCGTACAGTCTCCTCGGAGTAATCCAGCATGAACTTAAACTGTTCCATCTCTTTGTCCCGGATAATGGCCGGTCGTCGGGTTGCCGGGTCTATCAAGCAGCCCGTTAATGACGGAAAATTCTGAAGCAGCTCAATTCGTCCTTTTTCATCCGTGCAGATAAAAATCAACATCGGAATTACGACTTGCTTGATTTTCTTTTTCCGGTCACTCCATTGACGCACCACTTCCTGTATGGGTAAGAAATGCTCCACGTGGAGCATTTCTAATTTTTCTGCCGTTTTTTTCTCGTGATGCATTCTTACGTAGAAAGCATACCAGTGTCTCTCTATTTTTTCTTCCATTCGGATTATACTGTCTGATGATTGATGCAGATACCCTTCAGGTACCATTCATACAAGCGGTGAATACCTTCGTCTATTTCTACTTTATGGTGCCATCCCAGGCTGTGCAGT